>NZ_AXAA01000002.1:0-183753 GCF_000472625.1 Caloramator sp. ALD01 | reverse complement strand
GGACAAGTATGAGGCTTCTTTTTCATTTCTAAATAAATTTCATAGCAAACATTATCAAGTACTTTTGTTATAATAACATCTTTAAAACCAAGTAAATTTTTGATACAATTATTAGTGTGCACTTGTAGGATGCCTCCTTTCAGGTAATATTTTTGTAGTTAATTTAATTTTACCAGGCATCTAAAACAGGTGCATATTTTTTTTGTAAAAAAATATGCTGGGGCTACGCCCCAACATTTATTATAGAACCTTTTTATTTTGTAAAAATATATAAGACTCCTACTTTTTTATGATATTTAAATTGTATTTTATTTTACGTTTTTGGAAAAAATATTTATTAGGTGTGATTAGATTTTTAAAAGAGGAGGAATTTTATGGCTAAATATGATGTTGATTCTGAAAAATTAAAAAGACTTGAAGACTATATTGACTCTATAGAGCAGAAGGAAGGAGCACTTATTGGAGTTCTTTACAAGGCTCAGGAGATATTTGGCTACTTACCTAAGGATGTTCAACTTTTTATTGCAAGAAAGCTTAAAATTCCAGCAGCAAAGGTATTTGGAGTTACAACCTTCTATTCCTATTTTACAATGGAGCCAAGGGGCAAACACGTAATAAACGTATGTATGGGTACAGCGTGTTTTGTAAAGGGTGCTGATAAGGTATTAGAGGAACTTAGAAAGCAACTTAATATAACAGAGGGCAATATGTCGCCAGATGGTATGTTTACAGTGGATAGTTTAAGATGTGTTGGAGCTTGCGGACTTGCACCAGTAGTAATGGTGGATGGTAAGGTATATGGAAGGGTTAAGGTTGAGGATGTTAAGGCCATTTTAGATGAATATAGAGAGGGAGGTAGCACTCAATGATTAAATCATTAGAGGAACTTAAAAAAATTAGAGAACAGTACAAGGACACATTACAAAACAGGGAGGCGGAAGAAAAAAATATAAAAATACTTGTTGGTATGGCAACTTGTGGAATTGCTGCAGGTGCAAGAAATACAATAAACGCAATAATTGAAGAAGTGAGAAAAGAAAATATCGATAATGCAGTTGTAGTACAAACAGGATGTATGGGTTTTTGCTATGCAGAGCCCACCGTTGAGGTAAGGATGCCAAACAGTGAACCGATTTTATATGGTAAGGTTGATAGTGAAAGGGCAAGGGAGATAGTAAAAAGGCACGTTAAAAATGGAGAAGTAATAAGAGAATGGGTTTTAAGAGGATAGGAGGGATAATATGCCAGTTAGAATGGAACTTTTGGTATGTGGTGGTACAGGGTGTCAAGCCTCCAACAGCAATAGGGTTTTAGAGGTTTTAAGGGAGGAAATAAAGAATTCTAACCTTGAAAACGAAGTTAGTGTTCTTATGACAGGGTGTTTTGGTTTCTGCGAAAAGGGACCAATAGTTAAAGTTATGCCAGATAATGTATTTTATGTTGAGGTTGATGAGGATTCTGCAAGAAAAATAGTAGCAGAGCACGTTGTTAAGGGAAGAGTATATCAAGAAAAATTATATGTAGAACCAGATACAAATGAAAAGCTTCCAGAACAGAGTAAAATACCTTTCTATAAAAAGCAGATTAGAATTGCCTTAAGAAACTGTGGAAAGATTGATCCAGAAAATATAAATGAATATATTGCAGCTGATGGATATATGGCACTTGGCAAGGTTTTAACAGAAATGACTCCTGAGGGAGTAATTGATATTGTTAAAAGGAGTGGACTTAGGGGCCGTGGAGGTGGAGGATTCCCAACAGGCGTAAAATGGGAGGCAACAAGAAAATCACAGTCAGACATAAAATATGTAATATGCAATGCTGATGAGGGTGACCCTGGGGCATTTATGGATAGAAGCATACTTGAAGGAGATCCACATTCAGTTTTAGAGGGAATGGCAATTGCAGCCTATGCAATTGGTGCACAGTTTGGGTATATATATGTTAGAGCAGAATATCCTCTTGCAATTCATAGATTAAGAATTGCAATAAGCCAAGCAAGGGAATTAGGTCTTTTAGGTAAAAACATTTTTGGAACAGATTTTTGTTTTGATGTAGAAATTAAAATAGGTGCTGGTGCTTTTATATGTGGTGAGGAAACTGCACTTATAAATTCCATTGAAGGTGGACGTGGAGAGCCAACTGTAAAACCACCATATCCAGCACAGGTTGGTCTTTGGAAAAAACCTACAAATATTAACAATGTAGAAACCTTTGCAAACGTTGCACCTATTATATTAAATGGAGCAGAATGGTTTGCATCCATAGGAACCGAAAAGAGCAAGGGAACAAAGGTTTTTGCACTTGCAGGAAAGGTAAACAATGTAGGGCTTGTTGAAGTTCCTATGGGAATTACATTAAGGGAGATAATATATGAATTAGGTGGAGGAATTAAAGGAGGAAAGAAGTTTAAAGCTGTTCAAACAGGTGGCCCATCTGGAGGATGTATACCAGCAGAATACCTTGATACACCAATAGACTATGATAATTTAACAGCACTTGGTTCAATGATGGGTTCTGGTGGAATGATTGTAATGGATGAGGATGACTGTATGGTTAATATTGCAAAATTCTACCTTGAGTTTAGCTGTGATGAATCCTGCGGAAGATGTACTGCCTGTAGAGTAGGGAACAAGAGATTACTTGAAATATTAAATAAGATTACAGAGGGCAAGGGTGAGATGGAAGATTTAGAAATGCTAAAGGAGCTTGCTGAAACAGTAAAAGATTCATCTCTTTGTGGTCTTGGTCAAACTTCACCAAACCCTGTTTTATCCACTATGAAATTCTTCTATGATGAATATTTAGCTCACGTTAGGGATAAGGAATGTCCTGCAGGTGTATGTAAGGATCTTTTAAAGTACTATATTATTCCGGAAAAATGCGTAGGATGTACTGCCTGTGCAAAAGTATGTCCAGTCAATGTAATCCACGGAGAACCTAAGAAGGTACACGTAATAGATAGAGATGGATGTATAAAATGTGGTCAGTGCTACAAGACTTGTAGATTTGGAGCTATCACAAGAAAGTAAGTTGGGAGGGATAGCATGATAAATGTAACTATAAATGATATAAAATTGCAGGTGCCAGAAGGTACAACAATATTAGATGCTGCAAAAATGGTAAATATAAATATACCTACATTATGCCACTTAAATTTACACGATATAAAGATGGTAAATAGAACAGCATCCTGTAGAGTATGTTTAGTTGAAGTTGAAGGAAGGAGAAATCTTGCGCCTGCTTGTGCTACAGAATGTTTTGAAGGTATGGTAATTAAAACAAATACAAAAAGAGCGATAAGAGCAAGAAGGACAATGGTAGAACTTTTGCTTTCAGATCACCCTACAGATTGCTTGGTATGTGAAAAGAATGGAAATTGTGACCTTCAAAAGATTGCTGCAGACTTAGGTATTAGACAGATTAGATTTGAAGGTGAACAGTCAACATATGAGAAGGACAGTTCAAGTGGTGCACTCTATAGAAATCCAGATAAGTGCATAATGTGCAGGCGTTGTGAGACAATGTGCAATGAAGTTCAAACCTGTAGCGTTTATTCTGCTGTAGATAGAGGTTTTGAAACAGTAGTAGGACCAGCCTTTAATCTACCAATGCTTGATACCCAATGTACCTTCTGTGGACAGTGTGTATCAGTTTGTCCAACAGCAGCACTTACAGAAGTAAGCTATGTACAGGATGTATGGAATGCACTCCACGATCCAGATAAATATGTAATAGTTCAAACTGCACCAGCAATAAGAGTTGCATTAGGGGAGGAGTTTGGTTTAAAACCTGGGACTATAGTTACAGGAAAGATGGTTGCTGCTTTAAGAAGACTTGGATTTAAAAAGGTTTTTGATACAGATTTTGCAGCCGATGTAACAATAGTTGAAGAGGCAAAGGAGTTTATAGATAGGCTTAATGGAAAGGGAAGGCTTCCAATTCTTACGAGTTGTTGCCCAAGTTGGGTTAAGTTCATAGAGCACCAGTTCCCTGAGCTTTTAGATATACCTTCAACCTGCAAGTCTCCTCATATGATGTTTGGAGCAATAGCAAAGACATATTTTGCAGAAAAATTCAACATACCTGCTGATAAGATAGTTGTAGTATCAGTAATGCCTTGTATTGCTAAAAAGTATGAGATTCAAAGGGAAGAGTTAAAATCAGATGGAGTTGAAAATGTTGATTATGTTATAACTACAAGGGAATTTGCAAAGATGATAAGAGAGGCAGGAATAGATTTTACAAAACTCCCCGATGAGGATTTTGATAATCCACTTGGAGAATCAACTGGTGCATCAGTAATATTTGGTACAACAGGTGGAGTAATAGAGGCAGCATTAAGAACAGCTTATGAGTGGGTAACAGGTGAGACACTACAAGATGTTGAGTTCCACGGAGTTAGAGGCTTTGAGGATGGACTAAAAGAGGCAACAGTAAAGCTTAAGGATATGGAACTTAAGATTGGTGTTGCCCACGGTCTTGGTAATGCAAGGAGACTATTGGAGGATATAAGGGATGGCAAGAGATTCTATCACGCAATTGAGATAATGGCTTGTCCTGGAGGATGCATAGATGGTGGAGGTCAGCCTTATCACCACGGAAATCTTGAAATAGTTAAGGCAAGGATGAATGCAATTTACGAGGAGGATAGAAGAAAGCCAATTAGAAAATCCCACGAAAATCCTGCTGTTATAAAGCTATATCAAGAGTATTTGGGCGAATATGGAGGTCATAAGGCTCATAAAATATTACATACTCATTATACTCCAAGAGAAACTATATAATTTATTTAAAATAATATCCATTTGACTACTATAATCAAATGGATATTATTTTATTACATAAACTTAAATATATGTATCTGTTTTGGGGAAAATAATATATGGGAGGGATTTGTATGGATAAAAATATAGAGCTATTAAACTATATTCATCAAAATGCTCAAATGGGAATAGAAACTATAAAACAACTCTTAAAGGAAACTAAGGACGAAAATATGAAAAATGTGCTTCAGAAACACCTTAATGAATACCAAAAGTTCTATGATATGGCTGATAACAAGCTCAAATCTAAGAATATAGAGCCTAAGGAGCTTAATCTTTTATCTAAAGCATTTACTGATTTAATGATAAATTTAAAGACTCTTAGGGATAAATCGCCATCCCATATGGCAGAAATGCTCATACAGGGGAGTACAATGGGAATAGTAGATATGACAAAGAAGATAAAGGAATATCAAGGAGTAGAAAAGGAGACGTTAGATATAGCAAATGGACTTTTACAGTTTGAACAAAAAAGTGTTGATGAATACAAGGGATTTCTATGATTTTAATAAAATATGAGTTTATAAAAATTCAAACAATAAAAGTAAATATATTTAAAAAAGCCCCATAAAAGAATTTTATTTAGCTCTTCTTAAGTATTTTAAAGCTTAATGAGTTAAAATAAAATCTGTATGGGGCTAAATATTTATAACTTTAAAATAGCTATAAAGGTTAAGCAAGTTTTAATTGTAATAGCTTATTTAGAGTTATAAAACTTATAATAAAATTTTACTTATTACTTTACGATAATACAAAAAGATGATATAAATAAACTTGAATATATATTATTAGGTGGTGCTTAATATGCTTGAAAGATATGATAGACAGATTGCTGTAATTGGCGAGGAGGCACAAAATAAAATATTAAATGCAAAGGTTTTGGTTATTGGAGCGGGTGCACTTGGTACAAGCATTTTAAATAGTCTTGTTAGAGCTGGAGTAGGATTTATAAGGGTTGTTGATATGGACGTTGTAGAGCTTTCAAATCTTCAAAGGCAGATGCTCTTTGATGAGAAGGATTTAGGAGAAAAGAAGGTTATAGCAGCAGTGAATAAGTTAAAGCTTATAAATTCACAAGTTGAACTTGAGCCTATTTGTGATAAAATTACAACAGAGACAATTAGCAAATATGCTGTAGGTTGTGATATAATAATAGACGCAACAGATAATTTCAGTACAAGGGAGATTATAAATGAATATGCAGTAAAAAATAATGTTCCTTGGATATATGGAGGAGTTGCGGCTGCCTTTGGTATGGCAAAGACAATTATACCAAAAGATACAGCCTGCTTGAAATGCTTTATGAAGAAAAAGACAAATGAGGAGTATACAGCAAGAAATTCAGGTATAATAAACGGTATAACTGCTGTAATAGGTGCTATAGAGGCTAATATGGCAATAAGATATATTATTGGTAAGCCTTCAACTAAACTTATCTATATAGATTTATTTGAAGATGATTTTCAAACAATAGAAGTAAAAAGAGATATGAATTGTCCAGTATGTGGAGGTGAAAAAAATGATTAAAGTAAATGCAAAGGCCTTTGCAATGTTATCCAAATACATAGAGACTAACAAAAATTTTGAAATAACTCTTGAAGAGGGTGCAACTTTAAGGGATGTTTTAAGAAAACTTGGACTACCAGAAGAAGAGATATTCACTTGTACAATAAATGGAGAAAATGCAACGCTTGATGACAAAGTAAAGGACGGAGACAACGTAGGTTTTTATCCTTATTTAGGAGGGGGCTAAAATATAGGTGGCTATTTAGCCACCTTATTTGTTCCACATTCACTTGCTATTCCCCTTAATATCTCAACTCCGTGGGTTAAAACTGGAAGAACAACCTCAAGATGTTCCTTCACAGCCTTTGCACTCCCAGGAAGGTTTATAATAATACTGTTTTTTCTAATTCCTGCAACTCCACGAGATAACATTGCCTTTGGCGTTATTTGAAGAGAACGAAGCCTCATTGCTTCTGGAATTCCAGGTGCAAGTCTCTCTAATACCTCAAGGGTTGCTTCTGGAGTTACATCTCTTTTGGAAAATCCTGTACCTCCTGTTGTGAAAATTAGATCAAGGTCTAAATCTGACATTCTAATAAGTTCGCGTTTTATATCCTCTTTTTCATCTGGCACGATTATGTACTCAACTACTTCACAGTTTATTTGCTTTAGCATCTCCTTTATTAGTGGACCTGAACTATCTTCACGAAGTCCTGCATAACCTTTATCACTAACAGTTATAACTCCTGCCTTCAATTTAAACCCTCCTTTATATATATAGTTTATTTTATCACAATATTTCAACTTTGTATCTATTAATTATAAAATATGTTAAAATTATTATATAGAAGGGAGGCATATAATATGCTTAAGGTTCTAACTGTTTCAGAAGTTTTAGATATATTCAAAAATGCAAAGGAAGTAGATAATGAAAAGGTTGATATAAATAATGCACTTGGCAGGGTATTGTCGGAGGATGTTGTTTCCCGTGAAAACCTTCCAGGATTTAAAAGGTCGTCTGTAGATGGATATGCACTTATTTCAAATGATACATATCTATGTAGTGAATCAATGCCTGCTATGCTAAAAAATAAGGGTTCTATTGTAATTGGTGAAAGGCCAGAGTATTCTATAAATGAAGGTGAATGTGTTTACATTCCAACAGGTGCAATGCTTCCAGATGGTGCAGATGCTGTGGCTATGATTGAGGACTGTGAAGAATTAGGAGATGAAGTTCTTGTAAATAAGCCAGCAAGCAGATGGGAAAACGTTGTTTTTGAAGATGATGACGTTAAGGCTGGAGAGGTTGTAATAAAAAAGGGAACTGTAATAGAAGATAGGCATATAGCAGTTTTAGCAGGGCTTGGAGTAACTAATATTAATGTAAAAAGAAAGGTTAAAGCAACTGTAATTTCAACAGGAGATGAACTAATCTCTCCCTATGAAGAAAGACAAATTCCAAAGGTTAGAGATATAAATGGTTACTTTTTAACAGCCGCTCTTATTAAGGACGGATGTGATGCAAAATATAAAGGAATTTCAAGGGATAATGAAGAGGAATTATTTGAACTTGTAGATAAGTCGCTTAAGGAATCAGACATAGTATTTATTTCAGGAGGCAGTTCTGCAGGTAATAGGGATTTTACTATAAATATAATGGAGAGGCTTGGAGAGGTATTGTTTCACGGAATTGCAATAAAGCCAGGTAAGCCTACATTGATGGCAAAGGTAGGAGAGAAATTCATAGTAGGGCTCCCTGGACACCCTTTATCCTGTGCTGTTGTTTATAGATTTATAATGTCAGAATTAATAGATAGAATGCTTGGCAGAATAAGAACGGATAATTCTCTAATTCTTAAGATGGGAGAAAATTACCACAAGGCCAAAGGAAGAGAGGAATATTTGCCTGTTAAGATAGAGGGAGGCTTTGCATATCCAATATATGCAAAGTCATCAGCAATTAGTGTTATGGCAAAGTGTGATGGTTTCATAAAGATAGAGCGTGATCTTGAGGGAATTGTTAAGGAACAAGAAGTTAAAATTATGAGGTGATAATATGGCTCTTTTTCTTAAAAACATAGATTTAAGTGAAGCAAGAGAAATCATAAAAAATGAATGTAGTAATATAAAGCTTAAAGTAGAATATATTGATACCAGAGAGGCTCTTGGCAGAGTTACTGCAGAGCCTATATTTTCTAAAATATCTTCTCCCCATTTTATTGCCTCTGCAATGGATGGTATAGCAACAAAGTTTATATATACTTTAGATGCAGACATAAATAGACCAGTTTTATTAAAAAATGGGCAATATGAAGTAGTTGATACAGGAGATCCAATACCAGAAGGTTTTGATTGTGTTATAATGGTTGAAGATATACAAACAACTGATGAGGGAGTAATTATTAGAAAACCAGCCCACCCTTATCAAAATATTAGGCCTGTTGGAGAAGATATACCAATGGGTGCAATGATAATTCCTTCAAATCATAAAATTAGGGCAATAGATATTGCATCACTTCTTGCAGGAGGAGTGAACAAAGTACCGGTTTTTGAAAAGGTAAGGGTAGGAATTATACCAACGGGAGATGAGCTTGTTGATGTTGGAGTTATGCCTAAAAGAGGGGAACTTATAGATTTTAACTCTTGGACCTTTGCGGCATTAGTAAAAGAATGGGGTGGAGAACCTATAAGATATGACATAGTTAAGGATGACTTTGAAAAAATAAAGGAGGTAGCACATAGGGCCATTGATGAATGCCACATTGTAATTGTAAATGCAGGCTCAGCAAAGGGAAGAGGCGATTTTGCAGAGGATATACTTAGTACACTTGGAGAATTAAAATTTCACGGTGTTTCAATAAAACCTGGACGACCTGCAAGTTTTTCAATGGCAGAGGGTAAGGCTATATTTGGAGTTCCAGGATATCCTGTTTCAGCCTATTTTGTTATGGAGAACATTGTAAAAGTAGGATTTGATACAGTTTTAAAGGCAAAAACCGAGGAAAAAAGAGAAGTTGAAGCTATCTTAACAAAGAAGATAAATTCCTCCTTAAAGAATGATGAGTTTGTAAGGGTAAAACTTGGTAAAGTAAAGGATAAACTTATTGCATCTCCAATTGGAAGAGGTGCAGGTGTTACAATGTCCTTAACAACTGCAGATGGTGTTTTGGTTATAGATAAAAACACAGAGGGACTTGAGGCAGGAGAGAAGGTAAACGTTAGACTATTAAGGGATATAAAGGATGTAGATAGTACACTTGTTTGTATAGGAAGTCACGATGTTGTACTTGATATTATATCTGATATGATGAATAAAAGAGGCTTTAATCTTAACTCTACCCACGTTGGAAGTATGGGTGGTATTATGGCACTTAAGAGGGGAGAGACTCATATAGCACCTGTACATCTTCTTGATGAAAAGGGAGAATATAATACAAGCTATCTAAAAAGATATTTAGGAGACTTTGCTTTATTAAAGTTTATAAAAAGAGTTCAGGGCTTTATGGTTCAAAAGGGTAATCCTTTAAATATAAAGGGCTTTGAAGACTTAAAGGGAGTAAGATTTGTAAATAGACAAAAAGGTTCTGGAACAAGAATGCTTCTTGATTATCATCTAAATAAGCTTTCAATAAACTCTAAGGAAATTAATGGATATGAAAGAGAGGAAGTAACTCATCTCAATGTAGCAGCACAGGTAGCTTCAGGAAGTGCAGATTGCGGACTTGGGGTGTTATCTGCAGCACAATTTATGGGACTTGAATTTATACCTGTTTGCTTTGAGGAATATGATATTGCAGTAACAAGGGATATGCTCTGTGACGAAAGATTTAAATGCTTCTTAGAGGTTGTAAAATCAGAGGAGTTTAAAAATAAACTTTATGAAATTGGAGGCTATGAGATAAATAGTTTAGATATAATATATTAAAGGTGTGGTGAAATGTTAGATAAGTTTAATAGAGAGATAAATTATGCAAGAATATCTATAACAGATGCCTGCAATTTAAGGTGTCTGTATTGTATGCCAAATGGATATATCGCTAAGCACTATAACTTTTTGACTGTGGAAGAAATTAAAAATATAGTTACAGCCCTAGCACATTTGGGCGTAAAGAGGATAAGAGTCACAGGTGGAGAACCTTTAGTAAGACAGGATATATTAGATATTATAAGAACAATTAATGAAGTTGATGGGATAGAGGATATAGGTATTACAACAAATGGCATATTGTTAGGTGATAAGATTTTTGATTTAGTTGAAAATGGTTTAAAAAGAGTGAATATAAGCCTTGATTCTTTAAATGAAGATAGGTTTAAAAAATTGACGGGTGGAGATTTAAAAAGGGTATTAGATGGTCTTAACAAGGCATTAGAACTTGGACTTGTTGTAAAGGTTAATATGATTCCTATAAAGGACATTAATGATGATGAAATCGTTGACTTTATCGAGATGACAAAGAATATGAATATAGATGTAAGGTTTATTGAGCTTATGCCAATTGGTGAAGCAACAAGGTTTACAGGAGTTACAAAAGATGATATTATGAAATACTTGGAGGGTGCCAATATTGTAAAGATAGAAAATAACGGTGGAGGCCCATCTGAGGTGTATAGATTAGATGGACATATTGGTAGGGTAGGATTTATTACAACAATGTCCCACAGTTTTTGTAGTAGGTGCAATAGAGTTAGAATTACTTCCGATGGGAAATTAAAAACCTGCCTTCATAATCCTGATGAATATGATTTAAGGCCATATATTGATGATGTAGACAGGCTATTAGAAGTTTTAAAGATGGGAATTTACAATAAGTATGAAAAACATACCCTTTTAGAGGATAAAATAAGCAAGAGTAGTAGAGATATGGTTAGAACAGGAGGATAAATATGGATTTAACACATTTTAATGAAGAAGGAAGAGCAAGAATGGTAGACGTTGGAGAAAAGGATGATACAAAAAGGATTGCAGTAGCAAGAGGATATATTGAGATGAAAAAAGAAACCCTTGAGGCTATAAAGCAGGGGACTATAAAAAAGGGTGATGTTTTGGCTGTTGCACAGGTAGCAGGTATTATGGGAGCAAAAAAGACAAGTGATATAATCCCTATGTGCCACAACATATTTTTAAGTGGGTGTGATATAGAATTTCAAATAGATGAAGAAAAATCAAGGGTGTATATTACAGCTAAAGCAAAGACGGTTGGAAAAACAGGAGTTGAAATGGAGGCTTTAACAGCAGTTTCTACAGCAGCCTTAACTATATACGATATGTGTAAAGCAATAGACAAAGAGATGATAATAGGAGATATAAAGCTAATTGAAAAAAAAGGTGGAAAATCAGGACATTTTGTAAGGAGTGATTTAAAGATGGGAAAGGTAGTATCAGTTAATGTTAGTGAAAAGAAGGGAGTTGTTAAAAATCCAGTAAATGAGATAGAGCTTGTTGAGGATTTTGGAGTAAATGGAGATGCTCACGCAGGAAAGTGGCATAGACAGGTTAGCCTTCTGGCGGAAGAGAGTATTGATAAGATGAAAAAGATGGGGCTTGACCATTTGGATTATGGAAAATTTGCAGAAAATATAACTACTCAAGGTATAGATCTTCCAAGTTTAAAGATAGGCACAAGATTGATAATTGGAGAGGCAGAGGTTGAAGTAACACAGATAGGTAAAGAGTGTCACGGTGGATGTGAAATAAAAAGGCTTGTTGGAGATTGCGTAATGCCAAGAGAGGGAATATTTGTTAAGGTATTAAAGGGTGGAAAGGTTAGAGTAGGTGATGATATAATAGTTATAGAATAGTTTTTGGAGGTTGTTTTATGGCAGTTAGAGAAATAGTAAAATTAGGACATCCTGCACTTAAAACAAAAAGTGAGGAAGTTAAGGTAATTGATAATGAAATTAAAAAGCTCATTCAAGACTTAAAGGATACACTATACAGTACAACAGGTATAGGGCTTGCTGCACCACAGATTGCAGTAAATAAAAGAGTTATACTTATAGATTTAAGGGATGGAATGGAACCAATAGTTCTTATAAATCCTGAAATTACAAAACAAAGGGGAAAGCAGGAGAGTGAAGAGGGCTGCTTAAGCTATCCTGGATATTATGGATTTTTAGAAAGACCTGTTGAGGTCGAAGTTGAGGGATTAAATGAAGAAGGTAAAAAAGTAAAGTATAAGGCAACAGAGCTTCTATGCAGAGCCTTTTGTCACGAGATTGACCATTTAGACGGAATTATGTATGTAGACAGGGCATATGAAATTTATAAGGATGAGTAAAAGCCATAGGCTAAAAAGTAAAGCCTATGGCTTACTTTTTAGCCTAATATATAAAATAAATTTAAGGTATAAAATACTTTTTTATCCATAATAAATTAAGTATAGGAAATATTGACAAATTATTATTATTATTATTATTATTGTAGTGCACTACAATAATAATTTAGGAGGTTAAAGATATGAAACTAATAAATTATAGGAAAAAGAAGTGTTTTTCAATAATTATGGTTCTTTTATTAACTATTTCAGCTGTTAGAGCATATCAAGTTGTCAGCATAACAATATATAAAGGTCAAAGTGGTTCAGACAGTATTAATATTGTACATAAAAATGGAGATATGAAAACATTTGGATTTAATGATACAACTTCTGAAAGACCTTTATGGGCTGAGGTCTATCAAGATGTTTTTGGGCCAGACAAAAGAATAGATTATTTATCAAAATTAATGCCTCCAGGGACAGGGGATAAAGAACATTTTGTACCCTTAAGAGTAGATAGAGCACCAGCAGGACAGTATTATATGCATTTAGACCCAGATGGTACTTTAGAAAAAGGTTGCTATGGGGCAGGAAAATTAGTAGATTATGGTGATTAATACACAGTGCCACTTGCACTGTGTATTTTGTGGAGGTGGAGTATGTTAAAGACGATATTAAACTCTATAATAATACAATATAAGATATTACTAAGAGATAATAAAAAATATATATTATTACTTATGTTAATAATAGGCTATGGGTTGAATATATTACAATATATAAGTATTAGCAATTGTGATAGTATAGCTAATATTTATTCTTTAAGTGCTTTTACAAGTCAAACTTTCATAGTATTAGGTTTGATTTTGGGTTTTTTTCAAGGTTACCAAGAAAATGTAAATAATTGCAAAGAAGTATTTTTATCTATAAGAAAAGGCAACTTAATTAAGAATTTAGTTAAAATCTTATTTGGTTTTGTAGTAACTTTATTTATGCTTTTATTTAATTTATTATACAACTTATTATTAATTTATTTAAAATCAAATAGTGAATTAAGTATATATTCTTATATAAATAAATATACAATTATATATTGGTGTTTGCCATTTTTTATCTCTTATTTAATTGGTGTATTAATAGGTGAAAAAATAAATAATAAAGTTTCCTATGTCTTGATAGTGGTTTTATCACTTGTTTTAGGACCTGTTTTATTTGATGTGATAGATAGTGTTATAGAGGTTAGTGGCTTTAAAGAAATTATTTGTTCATTGTCTATTGCACAAATAGATGCTCATTCAAGTTATGATTATATGTTAGGATTTGATTTGCAAAGAAGTCTAATACTAACAAGAATTTTTGCATTATTGTTTATGGTATTTTTAATACTATTAATTTCTATAAAGTATGAAAATAAAAAAATAAAAAAAGCTTTAAGTTTAATTATTCCTGTTTTTTTTATAATACTGTTTGTTTTTAATTTTAAAATTATATCAAAACATATGGATAGATATTTTTATAGAAATATAGCAAAGCAGGTAATGAAGATAGCAAGAAGTGATGAATATAAGTATATTTCAGAAGATGTTAAAATAAAAAAATATGATATTAGTATATTTAATAAAGTTAATGGTATGGAATTTGATGTGTCTATGGATTTAGATGTTTTGGAAGAAAAAAATAGTATTAACTTACTTTTATATAGGGGATTTAATGTGAAAAATGTAAAAATTAATGAAACAAGTTGCAATTATCAGCGAAATGATGATGAGTTGGTTATCAAACCAGTAGATAAAATAAGAAAAGGTAATATGAAAATATATATTAAATACACGGGGGAACCTATGTATTTTATGTATAAAGATTTTGATAAGTGGTATCTGCCTGCAGATTTTGCATGGATACCTAAAACAGTGAATAAAATAGGTTCTGAAAGTTTTAATGGGTTATATTTTCCTTATGAATATAGCGAAGCAGAATATAGTTTAACATATAATGGAGTTGGACAAGTATTCTGCAATCTTCCTTCTGCAGGAAATAACAAATGGAGAGGAAATGCAGAGGTTGGGGTAACATTAGTTAATGCATTGATAAAAGAAAGTTTTGCAAATAATATAGGAATTTATTATCCGTATAGTTTGCTTGATTTTGATAATAACATAGAAAAAATAGTAGAAAGAATGTTAAATATCAATATAGATAAAATTTATATAAGTTTTAAGGAAAATAAAAAAGTTTTTGTTATTTATTCAGAATACATAAAGCCAGCTATAGTTAATTTAGGTGATCATAGTATTATTTATTTAAGAGGTGGATATCTACAACCACAGGATTTAAATGAATGTATGGCAGACTTAATTTTTTCTGGTATTGTAAATTATAAAGCTAAGGGTAAGATTATTATTTATGAAAACTATCAATTATTAAGGGGGATTTATATAAATTATATTTATAATCATGAAAATTCAAATACATATAAGCTAAGTAAAAAAGATTTAGTGCGTTTTAATGAAGAAATTAAGGATGTAATCACAAATAATAATTATAAACAAGAGTATGTGAGATTAATTAAATTCATAAATGATGCACCAAGAGAGAAAGCACGAACTATAGTTGATAAGATATTAAGTAACGGAAACAATTATTCATCTCAAGAAAATTTAATTAAAGACATAAGTAAAATACTAAAAGAAATTGAAGAGGGGAATTAAAATGCTAAGGATTGAGAATTTAAATAAGAGCTTTGGTGTAAATAAAGTTTTAAATAATATAAATTTAGAACTTGAAAATGGAGTTTATGGTTTATTAGGGCCTAATGGAGCTGGTAAAACAACTTTAATGAGAATATTGACAACAATTATAGATGATTATGAAGGAGATATAAAATATAAAAACATAAATTGGAAACAAAAAGATGAAGTTAGAAAATATATTGGATATCTTCCACAGAAATTTTCTTTGTATAAAAATTTATATGTATCTGAAGCATTAGAACATATTGGTTATATGAAGGGTATAGAAAAAAATTAAAAACAGAGGTTTTTAGTGTATTAGATATGGTAAATCTTACTGATGCTGCTAATAAAAAAGTAGGAGAATTATCTGGAGGTATGTTAAGAAGATTAGGTATTGCACAAGCACTACTTGGAAAACCTGAGATATTAATAGTTGACGAACCTACGGCTGGGCTCGATCCAGAAGAAAGACTAAGATTTAGAAATATTGTAAAAAATATAAAAGATAGTTCTATAATAATAATATCTACTCACATAGTTGAAGATGTTGCTTCTACTTGTGATAATGTCATTATCATAAACAAAGGGGATATTTTAAAAAAGGGAAAAATTCAAGATGTAAAAAAATCAAATAAAACTTATGTATGGAAAGTATATATATCTGTAGAGGAATTTGATATGATAAATAAAAATTTTAGGGTTTTAGAGTATGAGAAAAGAGAAGATGGATATGACGTCAAATTATTATCTAATATAAAGCCTATGGATACAGCTAAAGAACTGGAGCCAACATTAGAAGATGTTTATATGAGTATAATAAATGAAAAGTAGATTGATTTTTTTTTATAATGAATTTAAATCTATAGGTAAAATTTCATTTATTCCAGTTGTGGTAGCTGTATTTATAGGTATCATAAACAATATTTATATAAAAGATTTAGGTGGTAAGTATTTATTAATTCAATTGTTTTTTTCAACATCAATATCGTTTTTGGTGTCTATGTCATTTTATAATTTTATAGAAGAAGAAGGGAAAGAGGTTTTCTATTCATTCCCTTTGAATAGGTTAAGATGTGGGATTTTAAAACTATTATTATTTTGGTTATATTTTGTTTTAATACTAATATTCTGCTTAGTATTAAGCAAAATTAATGATAATTCATTCTATATTGCATTAAGTTATATTTCATTACAGGGATTATTTTTTTTATCGGTTACATATTATTTATGTATGATGACAAAAAATATAACTGTTAGCATAGCTTTTATATATCTATATATATCAATATGTTTTTTAGGTAGAGATACTATTATAAACTATGTGTCAGTATTAAGTATTTATAAATTTGTTAGTTGTTTATCGTTTGAACCAATAAAGATGATTGTTATTTGTATCGTTTCAATTGTTTTTGTAATAGTAGCACAAAGAAAATTCAATACATTAGTGGTTGTTGATTAACATTTATTTAGAAATAAAATTAATAAGTTCCATATAGGTAATACTATATGGAACTTATTTTTACCCCTTTAACATTAAATATAGGTCCTATTAGGGGAATTTTTGCTTTAAGATCAATAGTTACCTCATCATCAATAATAAGACTTTTATGAATATATATTTTTATTCCATCCTGCTCATAATAATAGTAGTTTTCAATATTATCAACATATTTTACAGCCTCTATCCAGAGACTTTTTACACTACCTGCTCATCCGCAGGAGGATTTTACAACAGTTATTATTAAATTGCCACCCTTTGAGGCAATATAATCTATGGCCCGCTTATTTATATTAAATTTCATACATACACCTCCATATCCATATATAATAATTTTAGCATATAAAGGAGTAATAAAAAATGATAATTGTAACAGCTGCTGTTATTGAAAATGATGATAAAATACTTATAACTCAAAGAAAAAAAGGAAAAAAGGGAGGACTACTTTGGGAATTTCCTGGTGGAAAACTTGAGGAGGGGGAGACACCTGAAGAGTGTATTATTAGAGAAATAAAAGAAGAGTTAAATATTGATATTGAGGTTATAGATATATTTGATGTGGTTTTTCATAGGTATACAGAGTTTAATATGTTAATGTTAGTGTATAGGTGTAGGCTTAAGGGAGGGGAAATAACAGCAAATGAAGTTGAAGATTTTAGATGGGTTACCCCTTTGGAGTTAAATAATTATAATTTTTTAGAGGCAGATGTTGGAGTGGTTCAAAAAATAATTACTAAAAATATATAAAAGATATAGACTTACACCTGTCTTTACAGTATAATAGGTGTAAAGACAGGTGTAAAGGAGGATTTATATGAAGACAAGAGAGTTAACAATAGGAGCAGTTTTTGCGGCATTATCAATACTAATACCACTTGCTTTTGGAGGTTTTTTAACATTACATTTAGGCCCATTTACAGCAACAGTTATGTCACATGTTCCTTTATTCTTATCAATGCTAATTAGTCCACAGGTAGCAGCGATGGTTGGTGCATCCTCAGCACTTGGTTTCTTTATAAAGCTTGGAAGACCTGAAGTTACAGCAAGAGCATTGATGCATATTATCGTTGGATATTTTGGTGGATGGCTTGTTAAAAGAGGAGTAAAATATGAAATAGTACTACTTATAGTTATGCCTATACACGCACTACTTGAGGCATTTATTGTAATACCTATTGTGGGTCTTGACTATAGAATGTTCTATATAGTTGCAGTAGGAACAGCAATACATCACTTAATAGATTCTGCAATATCAGTTTTCTTTGCAAGAACAACAGGTTTATATACATTAAAAAAATCAGCCAATTAGGCTGATTTCAGATTGATGACAAACCTGTTTGTTAGCTAAAATTTGAAAAAGCCCCATGAAAGGATTTCAATAGGCTCTTTCATAAGCCTTAGCAATTCTTAGGTTTTCGACTTTGAAAAAGTCCGTAATTCGGCACAGGATGTGCCGAGCCGAGCGGCCATCAGGATGATGGCATCGCGAGGGTAGGACTTTTCAAACAAAGAAAAGCTTAGAATTGCTTGGTGAAATGAACGGATGCCCAAGAAATCCTTCATGGGGCTCTAATCAATATATAACTTTTTCAACAGCCTGAATCAGCCAATTAGGCTGATTTATTTTTCATTTTCTAAAAAACATTTTATTGCGGCCTTAACAAGAAGCTTATCATATCCCCAATCCTTAATTCCAACAATTTTTATCTTATCAGAATACTTTAGGGCAATTTTAGGGTAGAAATACTCTGTCATTATTCCAGAAGAGGATTCATCAAGGCAGACATATAAAATATTACTACATTGCTTTTTAATAAAATAATTAATACCGTAATCTAAATCATCTGTGATTAAAAATATATCATCTTTTCTAAAGTGTTCATTAAGATGAGATTTTATTATGGTTGCTACTTCACTGTTTTTTGTTAAAAGGATAATCCCATCAAATTTTGCAGGCATATTTATTATTTTTTCAGTTATGTATTGCTGAAATTCACCTGTTTCTTGTACGCTTTTAGAAAATTTAATGCTTATTCCATTAGAGGTTAGTTTGTTGTAGTCTACAAACTTTTTTGTCTTTTCAAATAAGTTATTATCGGAGGTATAGTTTATAATAATTATTTCAGAGCAACCATCGTTTACTGCATAGGTTATAGCATCACTTAAAGAGGGGGTATATCCTAAATAGGCAATATAAAAGTAGTAGGGTTTATAGCTTAAAATAGAGGATTTAACATCCCTTGCAATAAGGCTTAGGTTGTTGTTTTTACTGTTTACCTCAAGTTCTGAGTATATTTTTTTTATTCTATAGCTGTATATTGGTTTTAAATAAAAGGGTTTATCCTGCAAAAAATAATTGGTGTAATACGGAGTATATTTTTCCATTTCTCCCTCACATAAAAATATTACAGCCCTTTTATTTTGAGAAATAGTACCAAAGTTTATAAAGTCTTGAGAAGGTGGTTTGAAAATTACATAACAAGTTAATATATAAGAAAAAATAAACACAGCAACAGAATAGATAATATACTTTTTATTAATAATTAACATTTTTTTAGCAGAAACTAATACTGTGATTGATATAATAAAAAGAACAGTAAAAAGAGGTGTGTAGGGAAAAGGGGCAGAGAGCAAAAGACATAATAGAATACCCCAGAGTACTGCAAACAAGAGAATAAGCATATGATACCTCCCAAATTATTTCATAAAAAATATATGAAGAAATAAATAATAATATAACTAAAAACAAAGGAAAAAAATTATCTATTAATATTTTATCAATCGTTATTTTGGTGTATAATGTAAATATATAATAGATGGAGGTGGAATTTATGGCATCAGTTGAATTGAAGAAGGGAATATATTGGGTAGGAGTCAAAAATCCAGAGCTTAGAGTTTTTGATATTATAATGACTACTAAGATGGGTACTACATATAACTCATATTTAATTGTTGATGAAAAAATAACTCTGGTTGATACAGTTAAGGATGGCTACCAAGAAGAATTTTTAAACAACATAAAGAGCATAATTGGAGATAGAAATATTGATTATTTAATAGTTCAACATACTGAACCAGACCATAGTGGTTCTTTAAGAAAAATATTAGAAGCATATAAAGATATAGTTGTATATGCTTCAAAACCAGCATTAATAAACATAAAGGAAATTACTAATATGAATTTTAACTCAGTTGAGGCAAAAGAGGATTTATGTATAGGTGAAAGGACCCTTAAATTCATATCAGCACCATTTTTGCACTGGCCAGATACAATATTTACATATAGTGAAAAGGATGAGGTATTGTTTACCTGTGATGCATTTGGATGCCATTACTGTGATAAAAACAGCATCTTTAATGATGAAGTTGGAGATTTTTCAGAGGAATTTAAGTACTACTATGATGTTATTATGGGACCCTTTAAAAAATATGTATTATCTGCAATAGATAAAATTAAAGATTTAAAGTTTGATATGATATGCACAAGCCACGGTCCGGTTTTAAGACGAGATATAAATAAATATATAGATATGTATGAAAAATGGAGTAGAGAAGGAATATATGAAGAAGAAAAATCAGCAGTGGTTGCCTATGTTTCAGCCTATGGATATACAAAAACTATTGCAGAAAATATAGCAAAGGGACTAAAGGATAACGGTGCTAAGGTTTATCTATATGATATATCTGAGACAGATTTAAGTGAGGTTGTGGATAAGATTGAAAGAGCAAAGGCATTAATAGTAGGTTCTCCAACAATAAATCAAGATGCAGTAAAGCCTGTTTGGGATTTATTATCTCTAATTTGTCCAATAACTAATAGGGGTAAATTAGGAGTTGCCTTTGGTTCATATGGATGGAGTGGTGAGGCAATACCAATGCTTACAGATAGATTAAAGGGATTAAAGTTTAATACAGAACTTGAAGCCCTAAAGGTTAAGTTTAAGCCTTCAGAAGAGGATATACAAAGAGCAATAGAACTGGGAAAAACAATTGCCAATAAGATATGAATAACTTAATATAAAAGGGATATAATGTAAACGAGGTGATAAATATGAATACAAAAAGAATTTATGAATTTTTAGAAAAGCAAGGGTTAGATGAAATCGACGAAATAGAATACAAGGAAAAAATAGCTGTTTTTAACTTTGTCTATACCTTTGATGAGGCAGAAATTGAGGCAGCAAAGGCATATGCTAATGATAATTATGAGGATAAAGGTGAAGATGTTTGGTATGATGAATATTTTCTGCCATATTTAGTTGACATTGCAGTTGATAATGTGAAGGACATTGTTGAGGATTTAGCAGAGGAGTTTGATTTGAACTTTGATTTTGTTACTTACGAACTTGATAGAAATTTCTTTGAACAATGTGAGTTTGTATTAGTTGTGAGTGATAAAGATGTTCAGTTTGATATAGATAAGGTGCTGGATGATTTAGAACTGTAAAATTTAAAATTCTGAAATAAGAAATTGTTAAGAAAATAACTTCAAATTTACTATTGACTTTAAAATTTTAAATTGATAAAATTATTACATAAATAAATATTAAATTAGTAAGTGATGCCATTTTATAAATGGTGTTACCCCCTATAGGTAAAGCTAAGGCACCTTCGTGGTGCCTTAGCTTTTTAAAGGAGTGAATATATGAATGTTATTGTTTTAAATGGAAGCTTTAACAAAGAGGGTAAAACATATTACATACTTAATAAATTTTTAGATGAACTTAAAGATGAAAAAAATATAATTGATGTTTTAAATGTTTATGAATTGAATTTCAAATATTGTATAGGTTGCAAAAAATGTGAAAAGACAGGTGAATGCATATATAGGGATTTAGATTATATCTATAAAAAAATCGAAGATGCAGATTTAGTAGTTATTTCATCTCCAGTATATTTTGCTTCCTTTACAAGCCCGTTGAAGGCATTAATAGATAGGCTTCAGGTTATCTATGCAAGAAAATTTATATTGAATAGATATATTAAACCTAAAAAAGGTATATATATATTTACCGCGGGAAGAAAAAATGAAAAAATGGTAGATGCCATTATGCTTCAAACTAAATATGTTTTTATTTCTTTAAATGCTGAATTTACTGGTTCAATATTTAAGTTAAATACAGACAATGATGATTTGGATTATGAAACATTAGATAGAGATATACAAAAAATATTAAAAAAAATATGAAAAGACCTTCAATGTATAAATATAGTAATAAATGACTATAATCATTAATAAAATATTTTGTAGTAATTTTAGGAGGTCTTTATGCATACCCGTGGTTTATATGATTTGGAGAGGCAGTACCTTTTTAAGAGGTTTATATTTATTTTAGTTTTTATTATTATATTTGCTTTATTTTTATTTATAAAACCAAAGAATGATTATACAGCCTTTGAAAAATCCCTTAAGGAAAAGGATTATAAAGCATTATATAATATGATAATTAATAAAGATTTTACTTATCAAGTTTTTGAAGAATATATAAAATATAATTTTGGAGATGAAATTAATATAAAAGAAAAACAAAAAACTGAAGATGGTTATGTTTTAAAGGTAAATAGCAAAACGGGAGATAAAATATTAAAAATAAAAAAAGAAAAAAATAAACTATATTGGGATTTTAATGATTATGTTTATAATTGGACTTTGCAAGTGCCTCTTTATTCAAGTGTTGAAGTATGTGGTCAAATTTACGAGAATAAAAACGGTTTTGTTACTATAGAAAAAATACCCTTTGCATCCTACAATGTTAAAATCAAACTTAAGGGATGTAAGGACTATGAAAATAGAATACTTGCAGGACAAAAGCTAGAGGTAAAGCTTGAACTTGCAAAGGACGTAATAGATAAATGCAAGGAAGCAATATATAATTTTTTAAAGTTTAAAGAAAATGCTATAGAAAATAAAAAAATAACTGAAGTGCAATGTTTGTACACTGATTCAGGGCTATATAAAGAGGTTTTGAATGAAATAGAATGGTTAAAGACTGTAGACTACAGATATTATAAAAAATTAATAGATTGGAAAGTAGTTTCTGCAAAATTAAAACACTCAGGAGTAATAGAAATAGATGTTAAAGAGGATTGGGAAGTTAAAATAATTACAGATGAAAATGAAAGTACAAATATAAATACACAATATAATAGATACTATGTTGAAATGGGAGAAAATTACAAGATAGTACAAATAAATACAATTAAATAATAAATTTCTTGTTTATAATTTTTAATAATGCACACTCTAAATAGTGAAGAAAAAAGAAAGGAGTGTGTCCTATGAAAAATAGATTATTTACAGGACTTGCAGCAGGAGCATTAATTGGTGCAGCAGCCAGCTTAATGGCTATGCCAAGAATGGACTATAGAACAAGAAGAAAGGTTAACAGAGCAGGAAAGAGAATGGCACATAGGCTTGAGGACATTGTTGAAGACCTAAGAGACTATATGAAATAGGGGTTTTTACCCCTATTTATTTTTTTAATGAAATTTTTAATCATTTTTTAGTTGTAATGTTTAATAAAAATTTTATATAATTAATTAATAATACTACTAATAGGCGGGATGAGTATGGAAATATTAACTTTAGGAGAAAAGATAAAGGCAAAAAGAAAAGAGAAAAATTTAACTTTAAAGGAACTTGCAGGGGATAGGGTTACGCCTGGTCAGATAAGTTTAGTTGAGTCAGGAAAAGCCAATCCAAGTATTGAACTTCTTGAATATATAGCAGAGAAGCTTGAGACAGATGTAGATTATTTTCTTGAAAGCGAAGAGAAGCAGGCTTCAAAGATATGTGAATACTATTTAAATATAGCCGAAGTTTCAATTTCTTCAAAGGAATTTGAAAGGGCAAAGGAATATGTAGAAAAGGGCATTCATTATGCTAATGAGTACAACCTTATTTTGTATAAGGGGAAATTTAATATGGTGTTAGCCATAATAAAATATCACGACAAGAAATATGAAGAGTCACAACAATATTGCTTAATCGCAAATAGTTTGTTTTTAAAACTTAATTTAGTTGAAGATGTTATTAAAAGTTTTATATTGTTAGGTAAAATTAGTATAAATATGGGGTATTATTCAACGGCATTAAATTATTTTACACAAGGAGATACAATAATTTCAGAGAATTTTTTAGAGGATGAATTCTTAAAGGCAAAAATAAATTATTATATTGCTATATCTAATTTATATTTAAATAAAATCTCCCAAGCAATAGACTATGCATATATTGCAAAGAAAAAGTTAGAAGTATTTAATGATAAAAAGGCTTACGCAGATGTTCTTGTACTTTTGAGTTTATCCTATGCAAAGGAAGGTAAGATAGAAAAGGCAATTAATTATTCAAAAAAAGCAAAGGAAATACTTTCAGAGCTTGACTATAAAAAGGACATAGCAGAGATTGAAGATGGTATTGGTGAAATTTTTGCAAAGTTTGATAATTTTGAGGAGTCCTTTAGCCATTTAACAAATGCATTAAAAATAAAACAGGAGATAAAGGATAATACTGTGCCATTAACCTTGTTTAAGCTATGTGATAATTATATTAAACTTGGGCAGATTGATAAGGCTAAGGAAGTAGTTATTGATCTACTTGATACTCTAAAATATGAAGAACACGAATACAGAATAAAGGGATATGAGTACTTGTATAAGATATACAGTATAGAGAATAATATTGCTAAAATTGAAGAGGTATTAATAAATACTATAAAATATCTTGAGGCTACAGAATATAAAAGGGAGCTTGCTAACTTTTGTGTTCTATTAGGAAAGTTATATGTTGATTTAAATATGCAGGATTTAGCACTTAAATATATGAATAGAAGTTTAGATTTATATAAGGAATTAGGAATAATTTAGAAGTGGGGATTGATATGGGTGAGAATTTAGGATTAAAGATACGCAATTTAAGAAAACAAAAGGGAATGACTTTAAAGGAGCTTGCGGGGGACAGGGTTACTGCTGCTCAAATCAGTTCAATTGAAAATGGTAAATGTAATCCAAGTGATGAGTTGCTATCATACATTGCAGAAAAGTTAGAGGTAGATGTAGAATATTTTACATTAACTGATAGAGAAAGAATGCAGAAGAAGTTTCAAAAGTTGATGGATGAGATTGCTTTAAACTTTGATAAAGAAAGCATTGATGAGGTATTAGATAGAATCAAAGTATATGAAGAAAATTTAGATATGCTTTCAGATGCCCAAAAGGGATATTATTATTACTGCTTTGCAAAACAATCATACTTTAAAGAGGATTATGATAAAAGTTTTATCGATTTTTCAAAGGCACTTGTTTATTACCTAAAAACAAATAACTATGATATTATATCCGATATATATATTTGTCTTGGTAATTGTAGCTATTTTAACAACAAATATGAATTAGCCTTTGGTTATTATAAAAATTCTGAAGAGCTAATTGATAAGGGAATTTCCTTAGATAATATAGCAAGAACCTATTATGATTTAGCTTTATGCTCAATAGCACTAAATAGATATACATTGTCAGATGTTTATTTAAATAAACTTAAGGATTTCATAAAGCAAAATGACTGGCATAATAAAGAACAATATTTGCCAGGTATAGAAATGATGCAGGGTAATGTAGATTTTAAGATAAAGGATGCAGAGGATAGCTTCAAAAGATTTGAAAATGCATATAAAAAATATAAACTAAACAGCGACTATGAGGGTATGCTAAAGGCAAAAAACAATATGGCTGTTTGCCTTTGGGAATCTGGTAACAAAGAACAGGCAATACAATTGTTTAAAGATATAATACAGTGCGAGAAGGAGATAAATAAGGAAAATATAGCCTTTATTTTAGATGTTTATTTAAATTTAATAGACTGCTTGTTGGAAATGAAGAGATTAGATGAAACACTAAACGTAATAAATGAAGCTGAAGGAGTAATGTTAAAGCAAAATTATGAAGAAGGAATAATAAAAATATTGATGTCAAGGTTTGATTTCTTATGCAAAATTAAAGATTATCAGAGGGCAGAGGATTATGCCTTTTATGCGTTAGATTTTGTGGAAAAGTGTAATAGGGAAGAACAAAAGGTGGAGCTTTACATAAAGCTTTCTCAAATGTATAAAAATATGGGAGATAATAAACAGGCAATAGAGTATTTGCTTCTTTCTCAAAATAATAAATAAAAAATAGTAGGCGTGGTTTCTTTTTTAGAAATGTTTGGTTATAATTAATTATAAAAGAAATCACGCTTATATTATTGGGGGGATACGTATGGAATTTTTAGGGTTTGAGGCACAGGATTTTGAATACTTTAAAAATTTAGAAAAAAACCTTAATGACGAGTATCTAAAGCAGAGAGAAAATGTAAAAACTAATTTTAGAGCATTTTGTTATGAACTTCAAAAGATATATCATAAGCATACTAACGGTTTTTTAGAGCTTGAAAAGGATTTTTTGAAGAGTAATAAAAAAAGTGATAATTTAAAGGCAAGACATAGGATAAGTGAAAATGCATACATAGATATTGTCATTAATCAATATGGGGTTGGCATTTATTATAATACACAAAATAAAGAAATAATATCAAACTCAAAAGATAAAATATGGAATTATATTTTAAGCAATAAAAAATCTTTTATAAGTTTAAATAGAATTACAAAAACTAAATGTACTGAAATTATAAAAATAAATTGCTTAGAGATGAATTCAAAGGCCTATGATAATATTAAGATTGTTTTGGAGGAAAATAAAGAAGACAAGTTAAACTTATATATTGGTGCTTTTTATACAAAATCAGAATGTATAAAACAAAAAAGACAGCTTGCAAATCATTTTTATGAGGAATTTTTAAAGATTTATGATTTATGTAAAACATTATAAGGAGATGGTTTTATGGACATAAATAAGATGACGCTTAAGGTACAGGATGCATTAAATCTCTCACAACAGATTGCAGTTTCCTTTAAGCATCAGCAGGTAGATGTAGAACACCTGCTTTTTGCTCTTTTAACGCAGGAGGATGGTTTAATACCAAGCTTAGTAGAGAGAATGGGAATTGATAATAAAAAGCTTCAAAATGATGTGGAGGCATATTTAGATAAACTTCCAAAGGTGTATGGTCAAGCTGCTGATTCTGGATATGTCTATGCAACACGCCGATTAGAAGAGGTATTAGTGAATGCAGAAAAAATAATGGCTAATATGAATGACCTTTATATAAGTGTTGAACACATTTTTTTAGCAATTTTAGATATTGAACATCCACTAAAAAAGATGTTGATTCAAAAAGGAATAGATAAAGAAAAGTTTTTAAAGGTACTTATGGAGGCAAGAGGAGGACAAAGGGTAGAGACTAATGATCCAGAAGGTACATATGATGCACTTAAAAGATATGGTCGTGATTTGACAGAGGAGGCAAGAAGGAATAAGTTAGATCCTGTTATAGGCAGAGATGATGAAATAAGAAGAGTAATTATGATACTTTCAAGAAAAACAAAGAATAATCCTGTGTTAATTGGTGACCCTGGTGTTGGTAAGACAGCAATAGTAGAGGGATTGGCACAGAGAATAGTAAAGGGAGATGTACCTGAGGGATTAAAGGATAAGAAAATATTCTCCTTAGATTTAGGTGCACTTATTGCAGGGGCAAAATATAGAGGTGAATTTGAGGAAAGACTTAAGGCAGTTCTAAAGGAAATCCAAAGAAGTGAAGGTAAGATAATACTTTTCATAGATGAGATACATACAATAGTTGGGGCAGGTAAAGCAGAGGGAGCTGTTGATGCAGGGAATTTGATAAAACCTATGTTGGCTCGTGGAGAACTTCACTGTATTGGAGCAACAACCTTTGATGAATATAGGCAGTACATAGAAAAGGATAAGGCCCTTGAGAGAAGATTTCAACCTGTTTATGTTGATGAACCCACTGTAGAGGATACTATTGCAATACTTAGAGGTTTAAAGGAAAGATTAGAAATACATCACGGAATTAGAATACACGATAGTGCTTTAGTGTCTGCGGCAAAATTGTCTAAAAGATATATAACAGACAGATTTTTACCAGATAAGGCGATAGATTTAGTGGATGAGGCCTGTGCAATGATAAAAACTCAAATAGAAAGTGTTCCTTATGAACTTGATGAAGTAAAGAGAAAAATACTGCAGCTTGAAATAGAGAAAAGAGCACTTTCAGGTGAGATGGATGAATTTTCAAAAATTAGGTTAGAGGATGTTGAGAGGGAAATCGCAAATTTAAAGGAGAAGGAGAAGGAATTAAACGCAAGATACAGTAAAGAGAAGGAAGAGTTACAAAGGATAAGGAATATAAAGGAAGAAATAGATAATCTAAAGGCACAAATGATAAAGGCAGAAAAGGAATACGACTTAAATAAACTTGCTGAAATTAAATACGGAAGACTACCTCAACTTGAAAATGAGTTAAAAGTATTAGAGGATAAAATAAAGAATGCAAATCTTCTTCTTAAGGAGGAGGTTACTGAAGAAGAGATATGTGAGATAGTTTCAAGGTGGACGCATATCCCTCTTTCAAAGCTTGTTGAGGGAGAAAGAGAAAAACTGTTAAATCTTGAAAAATCACTTAAAGAGAGAGTAATAGGCCAAGATGAAGCTGTAGAGGTAGTTGTAGGTTCAGTTTTAAGAGCAAGGGCAGGAATAAAGGACCCAAAGCGTCCAATAGGTTCCTTTATCTTTTTAGGACCTACAGGTGTTGGGAAAACAGAACTTGCTAAAACTTTAGCAAGGGAGCTGTTTGACAGCGAGGATAATATGATTAGAATAGATATGTCAGAGTATATGGAAAAGTTTTCGGTTTCAAGGCTAATAGGAGCACCTCCGGGATATGTAGGATATGAACAAGGTGGACAGCTAACAGAGGCTGTTAGAAGAAAACCATATAGTGTAATTTTATTTGATGAAATAGAAAAGGCAAATGAGGAGGTATTTGATATATTTTTACAGCTTTTAGATGAAGGAAGGCTTACAGATAGCAAAGGACACATAGTTGACTTTAAAAATACAATAATTATAATGACATCTAATCTAGCAAGTGATGTTATACAGCAGGGATTAATTCAGAATAAAGATTTAGATGAGATTTATAAAGAGGTTCAGAATGTTCTCAAGATGAGGTTTAGGCCTGAGTTTTTAAATAGAGTAGATGATATAGTCATATTTAAGCCACTTTCAAATGAATCAATTAAGAGAATAATAAAAATATTTATAAATGAAATACAATCAAGGCTTAATGAAAAGAATATAAAGCTTTATGTGGATGAAAGTGCCTTAAATTATATAGCAAGCGTTGGTTATGATCAGGTTTATGGTGCAAGACCATTAAAGAGATTTATTCAAAAATATATTGAGACAGAATTGGCAAAGATTATATTGTCAGGAAAGGTAAAAGATGGTGATAAAGTAGAAATCAAGGAATTGCAAGGAAGGTTAGAGTGTTTGATAACAAATTAACAAACTGTTAACAAATTTTTTATTATTTTGTGATATAATAGCATTTGTTTATATTGCAAGTTATATAATAAACAATTGCATATTAAAATATTGGAGGTGTAAAAATGGCAAAGGTATTGAAGGTAGCAGACAGAAGAAGATGTATAGGTTGTTTATCTTGCCGTCAAGCCTGTGCAAGACTTAGAGGAGAATATTCAATTGCTAACTCAGCAATAGAAGTTAAAACATCAGGTGGTTATACAGGTGAATTTGTTATAAATATTTGTCGTGGATGTGAAGAACCAGCTTGTATGGAGGCTTGTAAGTTTGGTGCTCTAACAAAGAGAACAGGCGGAGGAGTAGTATTCCACAAAGATAAATGTACAAAGTGTGGTGCCTGTGGAGTTGCTTGTGCAGTAAATGCAATTAGATTTGATGAAGAGGGATATCCAATAATTTGTACTCATTGTGGATATTGTACAAAGTATTGTCCACACAGATGTATTACAACGAAGGAGGTTTTATAATATGCTAGCAAGAGACTACATTAATGTTCTTTATATAGACCTTGAAAAGCAAGAATATAGATACGAGCAAAGAAAGGACCTTGTTAAATATCTTGGAGGTACAGGTCTTGCAGCAAAGCTTCTTGATGAAAATATAAAGCCAGAGCTTGACCCACTTGATCCAGCTCAGCCAATGATTTATGCAATAGGACCTCTTTCTTTTGTAATGCCAGTATGTACAAAGACAGTTGCAACATTTTATTCTCCACATACAAAGGAATATGGAGAGAGCCATGCAGGTGGAAGATTTGCAATGGCTATGAGATTTGCTGGTATTGATGCTATAGTTGTAACTGGTAAATCAGCACATCCTCAATATCTTCTAATTGATGATGGAGTACAATTTAGAGATGCAAGAGCTATGTGGGGATTATCTGTTGAAGAAACAGGTAAGATATTAAGACAAACTACACACGGAAGTGGTGTAAGAAGCTCAATTAGAATAGGTCGTTCAGGTGAAAACCTTGTAACTTATGCAGGTGTTAACGTAGATACATACAGACACTTTGGAAGACTTGGGCTTGGTGCTGTAATGGGTTCAAAGAACCTTAAGGCAATAGTTGTTATTGGAAACAATACAGTGGATATACCACAGGAATTAAAGGTAAAATATAGAAAAGTTTATGACAAGATATATGATAGGGTTCTAAACACTGACCTAATGAAGAAGTATCACGAACTTGGTACTCCAGTTAACGTTATTCCTCTAAATGAAATGCATTCACTACCATCCTTCAACCTTCAAAAGAACAAGATAGATTTTGCAGAAGATGTATCAGGGGAAAAGTTTGCAGAAGATAATCTTGTAAGAAAGGTTGCTTGTGCAGGATGTCCAATAGGATGTATCCACATTGGTCAAGTAAGAAGAGAATTTGATGCAGGATATGAATATGAAACAATAAATGTATCATATGACCACGAGCTTATTTTCGCACTTGGTACATTCCTTGGTATAAAGTCAACTGACGAAATACTTGAACTAATTGACGTTGTTGAAAGCGAAGGACTTGATGCTATATCAACAGGTGTTGTTTTAGGATGGGCAACAGAAGCGTACAAGAGAGGATATGTTTCACTTGAAGAGACACTTGTACCATTTGAATTTGGTATTGTTCAAAACTATATTGCAGCAGTTAAGTATATTTCAACAAGAAAGAATAAGTTCTATGAAGATTTAGGAAAAGGTGTAGTTCACGCTTCAAAGGTTTATGGTGGTTCAGATTTTGCTTGCCATTTAGGTGGAAATGAGATGGCAGGATATCATACAGGATATGGAAATGTTGTAGGATTTGCTGTTGGTTCAAGACACTCACACCTTGATAATGGTGGATATTCAATAGATCAATCAAAACCAAAGGAAGAAGATATTGTTAAGAAGGTTTATGACGAAGAATTAGAAAGAAACATTCTAACAAGCTTAGTAATATGTTTATTTGCAAGAAAGGTATATACAAGAGATATAGTTCTTGAAGCATTAGAGGCTGTTGGAATTAATATGACAAATGAAGAACTTACTCAATTTGCAAAGGATATACAAAAGCTTAAATATCAAATAAAGGCAAAACTTGGATACAGCTTAGACAGCATAAAGATTCCAGAAAGATTCTTCCAAACTAAGACTCTAAATGGAGTTCTAAGCAGTGAAAAGGCCCACGAAATGGTTAAGGAATATAAGAAAATGATAGAAGATCTAATGAATGAATAATAAAAATATGGACTGGTTTTCAGTCCATATTTTTATTTTATATACTTTGATTCTATTTTACTTACAATTGCATACATTATATATGCAATTATAGAAAGTATTATTATACTTAACATAACCATATCTAACTGTGCGACTTGCCCACCAAAAACTATAAGAAATCCTAATCCTTCTTTTGCTACTAAAAATTCACCAACTATAACACCAACCCAAGAGAGCCCTACATTTATCTTTAATGTTGAAATTATAGCAGGAAGGCTGTGGGGAAGAACGACATATTTTAGTATTTGATATTTATTTGCTCCAAATGTTTTAACAAGCTTTATCATATCCTCATCTACATCATTAAATCCGGTTAAAACAGAAATAATGGTAACTATTAAGGATATTGTAAGTGCAATTATAATTATGGCAGGCTGCCCATTACCAACCCAGAAGATTAGAATTGGGCCTAAGGCAATTTTAGGTAGGGCATTTAGTACAACAAGGTATGGTTCTAAAACTTTATTAATAAAATCTGAAAGCCAAAGTATAATAGCAATTAAGGTACCAATAATAGTACCAGATATGAAACCTATTATAGTTTCTATGCAGGTAACATAGGTGTGCCTTAAAAGATGTCCCTCCTGCATCAACTTAAAGAAGGTAGTTACAATTTTAGATGGCTGACTTACTAAGAAGGGATCAACGATGTTAAGACGTGCAGTTATTTCCCATTGTGCTATAAAAATTATTAATATCAAAATTCTACATAGTGTAATTAGCGTATTCCTGCGTTTAATTTTAGAGATATATTCCAAATGTTCCTTTGAAGGAGTATTATTTATCATATTTATCAAGCTCCTTCCATATTAAATTAAAGTAATCCTTAAATTCTGGAGCATTTCTTGAGGTAAGGGGTGTTCTATCTTCTATACTAAGATTTATATTAAACTCCTTTTTTATTTTTGCAGGTCTTGAGCTCAATACAATAATTCTATCAGCAAGAGAAATTGCCTCTGCTATGTCGTGGGTTACCATTAGAGTAGTTTTTCCCTCTGCTTTAATAATTTTATATATTTCATCAGAAACTAATAATCTTGTGTGGTAGTCTAATGCAGAAAATGGTTCATCTAACAATAGTATTTCAGGGTTTAAAACTAAAGTCCTTATCAATGCAACCCTCTGTCTCATCCCACCAGATAGTTGACTTGGATAATAATTTTTAAAGGATGAAAGGCCGTATTTTTCAATTAAGTTATTTGCAAAGTCTATATTATCTTTAGTTAATTCTCTTCTTATTTCAAGTCCTAAAGTAATGTTTTTATAAATGCTTCTCCATTCAAACAATGTATCCTTTTGGAACATATACCCTATTTTATTGCAGGGATAGGAGATTATTTTGTTATCTAAATAAACTGAACCACTTGTTGGAGTAATAAGACCAGCTATAATTGAAAGCAGAGTAGATTTACCACATCCTGAAGGCCCAACAAGTACAACAAATTCACCTTCATCTACTTTAATACTTATATCATCAAGGGTTTTTGTTTCGGTGTGTAGAGTATGATATGTCATAGATACGTTACACAGAGTTAGTTTGCCCATATTTATCACTCTCGCTTATATTTAATTTTTGTTATGTTTTAGCTTTAACCCCTTGATGATATACTAAATTCATCAAGGGGCATATACATAAATATTATTTACCAATAACTTTTTTAGCAAATTCGGTTGTTACTATATCCTTATAAGGAGGACGTTTTGGAATTAAGCTTGGGTTGTAGGATTGAATAATATCCATAAGTCTTGATAATGAATCCTCCTCTAAAACTGGTGTTTTAGCCCAAGTATCCTGTTGTTTATATCTTTCAACAACCTTGGTTAATATATCGATATCAGAACCTGGGAAGAAGTCTTTAACTGCCTCAGCTATTTCCTTTGAAGAATGAGATTCAGTCCAGAGCATACCCTTATAAATTGCATTGGTAAATTTTTGTATGATATCAGGGTTTTCGTTTATATATGATTTAGTTGCAAAGAAACAAGTGTAAGGAATTTCTCCAGAGGCCTTACCGATTGATGCAACGACATAACCTCCATTTTCTTTTTCAAGCATACTTGCTGTTGGTTCAAATAGGGCAACATAGTCACCAGTACCAGATTTAAAGGCCTGTGCTGTAGCTGTAAATGCAATGTTTGTTATTATATTTACATCTTTATTAGGAGTTAGACCGTGGTTTCTTAATACATACTCTAATGTCATTTCAGGAACCCCACCAGGACGACCACCTATAATTGTTTTACCCTTTAAATTTTCCCAAGCAAAATTGTCTTCTTTATTTCTTGAAACAAGGAAGGAGCCATCTCTTTTGGTGAGTTGTGCAAATAAAACAGCATAATCTTCTCTTCCTTGGTTATAAAGATATATAACCTGTTCAGGTCCACAAAAACCTATGTCTGCGTTTTTGGATAAAACCTGCTGCATTGTTTTATCTGCACCTTGCCCTGTTGAAAGCTCAATCTCAATTCCTTCTTCCTCAAAGAATCCTTGGTTTATTGCAACATACATAGGTGCATAGAAGATTGAACGAACTACTTCATTAAGTCTTACCTTTACTAAATCCTTCTTTGTTTCTTCTTTTTTACATCCAGAAAAAGCAGATAAGGTTAAAATCAAAATAGATATTACAGCTAATATTTTTTTGAATTTCATATATACATCTCCTTTTTTTTATATCAATTTATAATATGTTGTTTGGGGGTGTTTAGTTACATTTTTCGTCTGTGTTAATCTTGATTTTATGGTTAAAAAATGTAATAATTATATAAAACAAAGGGAAGAGGTGAGAAATATGAGGAGAAATTCACTTTCTACATTTATAGCAGCACTAATTCCAGGTGTTGGATATATGTATTTAGGTCTTTATAGAAAGGGACTGGAGGCACTTGCACTATTTTTATTAATTAAACCTGTGTTTTCGTTATTTGGATTGGGTGTTATTGGTGGTATATTACAATTTTTTATTTGGATATATGCCTTTGTGGATACCTTCAAGACTGCTTCGCTTTTAGATGCAGGTAAATATGTAGAGGATGATTATTTTATATTTAGTGGATTTTATAGCAAAGATGCCTATGGCAATAGAAAAAACATAGATATAAGATATTTAATAAACACATTAGCAGTTTTATTGATTTTGGCGGGGGTATTTTCGATAGTAAATAAAGCCTTTGGAACTAACGAGCTTTACATAATGGTTAAATCCTTTGTTAGACAGTATTTTATACCTGTAGTTATGGTATTAGGTGGTTTTTATCTTCTTCTTCAAAATAGAAGATAAATATGTTGACAATGTAGTATTTTGTAATATAATAATAAATAAAAGTCAATAGATAGAGGCTGTGAAGAAGAGGAGTAGGTAGTAACACCTAAAAGAGAGGAAGACTCATAGGCTGAGAGGTCTTCTTAGGTAAAGTGCTATCGAAGGTAGCTTTGGAGCTTTTCATCTGAAGAAGAGTAGGATGAAACGGGAAACCGTTATTAAAATAAGAGCTGCATTTTTGCAGAATTAAGGTGGTACCGCGGTCCTTCGCCCTTAGAGTGCGAAGGGCCTTTTTATATGGAGGTGTTTTAGTGGGGTACATACTAGCAGTAGTTGGTGGTATATTAACCTATGGATCTAAAAAAATAGTTAAACTATTTAACTTTAGCCAAAATAAAGAACTTATTATTAAGTTAATAGGATTAACAATTGCAGCAATAGGATGTTTGAAGATTATGAGTATTATATAATAAAGGAGGTTCTAAAATGGAAGATAACAAGAATATAGCAAAAAATTATGATCCTAAAGAGTTTGAAGAAAGATTATATAATGAATGGTTAGAAAAGGGATATTTTACACCAAAGGTTGATAGAGAGAAAAAGCCTTTTACAATAGTAATGCCACCTCCAAATATTACAGGACAGCTTCATATGGGGCACGCCCTTGATAATACCCTTCAAGATGCATTGATAAGATGGAAAAGAATGCAGGGATATGAAACACTATGGCTTCCAGGAGAGGACCACGCAAGTATAGCGACAGAAGTAAAGGTTGAGGCTGAACTTGCAAAAAAGGGAATAAATAAAAAGGAGATAGGAAGAGAGGAGTTTTTAAAACACGTTTGGGATTGGACACATACCTATAGAGAGAGGATAAAAAAGCAGTTACAAAAGATGGGTGCATCCTGTGACTGGACTCGTGAAAGATTTACTATGGATGAAGGTTTAAATAAGGCTGTTAGAGAAGTATTTGTTAGACTATATAATAAGGGACTTATATACAGAGGAAATAGAATTATAAACTGGTGTCCAAGATGTATGACAGCTCTTTCGGATGCAGAAATTGAATATCAAGAAAAGCAAGGTAACCTATGGCATATTAAATATCCTGTAAAGGATAGCGACGAATATATAGTTATTGCAACAACAAGACCAGAGACAATGCTTGGAGATGTTGCAGTTGCAGTAAACCCAAATGATGAAAGATATAAACATTTAATAGGAAAGACTCTAATTCTTCCACTTGTAAATAGAGAAATTCCAATAATAGCTGATGAATATGTTGAAATGGAATTTGGAACTGGAGCTGTAAAAATTACTCCAGCTCACGATCCAAATGACTTTGAAGTAGGTCAAAGGCATAATCTTGAACAAATAGTTGTTATGAATGATAACGGAACAATGAATGAGCTTGCCGGCAAATACGCTGGACTTGATAGATATGATGCAAGAAAGCAAATAGTAAATGATCTTCAAGAATTAGGGCTACTTGTAAAGATTGAGGAGCATAATCATAATGTTGGTGCCCACGATAGATGCGGAACAACAGTTGAGCCACTTTTATCAAAGCAGTGGTTTGTAAAGATGAAGCCGCTTGCAGAACCAGCAATTGAGGCTGTAAAAAATGGGGAAGTTGAATTTGTTCCAGAGAGATTTGCAAAGGTTTATTTCAACTGGATGGAAAACATTCAAGACTGGTGTATTTCAAGACAACTTTGGTGGGGACATAGAATTCCTGTTTGGTATTGTCAAGACTGTGGAGAGGTAATTGTATCATCAGATGAGCCAGATGTTTGTCAAAAATGTGGTTCTTCTAATTTGAAACAGGATGAAGATGTGTTAGATACTTGGTTTAGTTCTGCACTATGGCCATTTTCAACATTAGGCTGGCCTGACAAGACAGAGGATTTAGAGTATTTCTTCCCAACTGATGTTTTAGTTACTGGTTATGATATAATCTTCTTCTGGGTTGCAAGAATGATATTCTCAGCAATAAATGAAATGGGAAGTGTGCCATTTAAGCACGTATTAGTACACGGTATTGTTAGAGATTCACAGGGAAGAAAGATGTCAAAATCCCTTGGAAATGGTATAGATCCACTTGAGATAATAGACAAATATGGTGCAGATGCATTAAGATTTACCCTTGTTACAGGAAACTCACCAGGAAATGATATGAGATTCTATATGGAAAGGGTAGAGGCATCAAGAAATTTTGCAAATAAGATTTGGAATGCATCAAGATTTATGCTTATGAACTATGATGAGGAGCTTGTAAATAGATACAAGAGTGAAGCAAATGACATAAGAAATACAGCAGACAGATGGATACTAAGTAGAATAAATGAAGTAGCAAAGGAAGTTACTGATAATCTAAATAAATTTGAACTTGGTATTGCAGCACAAAAAATATATGACTTTATCTGGTCAGAACTTTGTGACTGGTATATTGAACTTGTAAAACCAAGATTATATGGAGATGATGAAAAGTCAAAGGCTGCAGCACAAATAACATTAATTGAAGTATTAAAGGACAGCTTAAAGCTTCTACATCCATTTATGCCATTTATAACAGAAGAAATTTACAAGCATATAACTGATGAAACACCATCAATAACAATAGCTAAATGGCCAGAATTTAGAGAAGATAGAAATTATCAAGAAGATATGAAATCAATGGAGTATGTAATTGATGCTATAAGAGCCATAAGAAATATAAGGGCAGAAATGAATGTTCCAAACTCAAGAAGAGCAAAGATAATGATTATACCTTCAAATGAAGCCGCAAAGAAGGCCTTTGAAGATGGTGCTGTTTATTTTGAAAAACTTGCCTTTGCATCTGAGGTTGTATTCATAGGCGAAAATGAAATACCAAAGGATGCAGTATCTCAGGTTACAGAGGGTGCACAAATATATATGCCTCTTGAGGATTTAATAGATAAGCAAAAGGAAATTGAAAGGCTAACTAAAGAAAAAGAAAAGCTTGAAAAGGAAGTAGAAAGGGCAGAAGGCAAACTTAATAATCCAAACTTTGTAGCAAAGGCACCACAAAAACTTGTTGATGAGGAAAAGGAAAAACTTGCAAAGTATAAAGAAATGCTTGAGAAGGTAATTGAAAGACTTAATGCACTTAAGTAATTGATTAACGTAAGTAGTGGATTTCTACACTACTTACGTTTTTTTTATACATAAAAAACAAATTCAGTATTTATTCATATTATAATACTATGAGTAATTTATGGAATGATTTGGATGTATATTGATGCTGTGTTTGAGGGTGGAGGAGTAAAGGGGATTGCCTTCTTAGGAGCTATTAAATGTTTAGAAGATAGAGGGTATAGATTCAACAAGGTTGCAGGCACATCAGCCGGTGCAATTGTCGCTTCTTTAATTGCAGCAGGTTATAGTGCAGATGAATTAAAACAGATTCTATTTAACTTTGATTTTATTAAATTTCAAGATAAAGATTCAATTCAAGCATTGCCACTAATAGGGGGAATATTAGGACTTTTTGTTAGTAAGGGCATTTATTCAGGAGATGAATTTGAAAGGTGGCTTAAATACCTTTTAGAGAAAAAAGGAAAGGTAAAATTTAAAGATTTCATTAGAAATGATGAACCAATACTAAAAATAATTGCATCAGATATAACTAAAAAGGATATATTAATACTTCCAGATGATTTAAAGGAATATGGAATAGATCCTTTAGAATTTGATGTGGCAAAGGCTGTACGTATGAGTATGAGCATTCCACTATACTTTAAACCAGTTAAATTAAAGGTAAAGGAAGAGACTCATTATATAGTTGATGGTGGAATTTTAAGTAATTTCCCTGTTTGGATATTTGATGTTGATGGTGTCCCACGTTGGCCAACCTTTGGATTTAAGTTGCAGGAACCAGCACCAAAGCCCAAAAAAGATTATATATCCTTGAGGGATTATATAATGGACATTGTAAATACTATGCTTGAGGAGAATGAATTAAGGTATATAAAAAATAAGGATTTTGTAAGAACTATTTTGATTCCTACTCTTGGAGTAAATACTACTGATTTTTCTATATCTAATTCTATGAAGCAAAAACTATATATGTCAGGATATAATTCAGCACAAAAATTCCTTGAAACTTGGGATTTTGATGAGTATATAAGCAGGTATAGGATGAAATAATGGGTGTTTTTAAACACCCTATTTTTTATGATATAATTTATGTAGTATTTGATACGAGGTGATGTTATGGATTATAGAGAGGCTTTAAAGTACATAGAGAGTGTTGGAAAGTTTGGAATGAACTTTGGGTTGAAAAGAATAGAAAGAATATGTGAACTTTTAGGGAATCCACAGGAAAGATTAAAAGTTATACACGTTGCAGGTACTAATGGCAAAGGTTCAACTGTGACTTTTGTTTCAAATATTTTGATTGAAGAGGGGTATAGAGTAGGTATATATACATCTCCACATTTAGAGAGATTTACAGAGAGAATTAAAATAAACAATGAAGAAATATCTGAAGAGGATGTTGCAGGGCTTATAGAAGAGATAAAGGAAATTATTAATACGGTTGTAGTTGAGGGATATGAACATCCTACAGAGTTTGAGATAGTAACTGCCTGTGCATTAAAGTATTTTGCTGAAAAGAAGGTTGATTTTGTAGTGTTAGAGGTTGGACTTGGTGGAAGGCTGGATGCTACAAATGTTGTAAACCCACTTCTTTCAATAATTACTTCTATAAGTTACGATCATACTAATATTTTAGGAGATACTATAGAAAAGATTGCCTATGAGAAGGCAGGAATAATTAAAAGAAATAGGCCTTTAGTTTTGTATCCTCAGGTCGAGGAAGCACAGAGTGTTATTGAAAAAAGAGCAGAGGAGATGAATTCGAAGATTTATTATGTAAAAGATGCAGAATGGGATGTAAAGGAAGATACAGTTAAGGGAATAGTGTTTGATGTAAAAATAAAAAATAGGATATATAAGGATTTGAGGATAAGGATGATAAACAGGTATCAAGTTAAAAATGCTGTAACTGCCCTTATGGCAATAGAGGTTTTAAGGGATTTAGGATATTCTGTTTCAGACAAAGCTATATATGAAGGGTTAGAAAAATCAGTATGGTCAGGTAGATTTGAGATATATAAGGAGGATCCATATATAGTTCTTGATGGTGGACATAATGTTCAGGGAATTACGGAACTTATATATGGATTAAATAAATATTTTATAAACAAAAGGATAAAGATGGTATTTGGAGTATTAAAGGATAAGGATTATATAAAAATGGTAGATGAGCTTACAAAAGTCTGTGATGATTTTATAACAGTAACTCCCGAAAGTTTAAGAGCACTAAAGGCAGAAGATTTAAAAGAAGTTATAGAAGAAAGAGGTAAACGGGCAGTAGCCTTTGATAATATGAAGGAGGCTGTTGAATTTACTATAAATAATAAGGATTATGATGTTTTGGTATTCTGTGGTTCACTTTATATGATAGGTGATGTTAGAAGAATATTGAATTCTATTTTTAAAAAAGAAGAAGAATGAATATAATATATTAAAGCATTATGTTTTGGGAGGAAAAATTGTCTGTTGATATTAAAGAACGAGTTAAGCTGGCTTGTGAGATATATTATTTTGCAATTAAAAATGAGGATAAAATACCCAAGGAACTTGTTAATGTGGCGAAAATTATATGTAATGATACGATTAAAGCTGCTAAAACATTAAAGGTTGGATTAAATGAAAATGAAATGGCAGATAGGATTTTAAAATAGAATTATAAAAGGCATAATTTATATTATATAGCTGATTTAAAAACTAAATATAAGAGCCCTATGGAAGGATATAAGTGTTAAATTTCCTTCATAGGGCTCTTTTACATATAGTTCAAGATGTTTTTTATTTTTTATTTAGTAGGTTTGTTAGATTATTGTATATATCTTCTCCAGAATTTTTCCAATTAGTTCGTATCAATTCAATATCCTCCATAGTTTTAACCGGAAGCTTTATTTCAATTAGATTTTTTGCTCCCTTTTTCAAAATTAAATTTACTTCAAATCCATCCTTAATTGGCATATATTCAGCAGCAGGTTCTATTTTCTGTGTGCTTTCATTTTTGTTTTCAAAATAATCATCTAATTGTTCAATTTTTGCATCGGGTATTCTGTTTAAAAAGAAATTCAATGTGTCAGAGCCTTTACTACTAATTACTAAATATTGTTTCTTGTTATCGGTTATGGTATTTATAAAACCAGTATTTATGAGTTCAGATATATACTGCTGAAGAGTAAAGTAGTTTATTAGGTTATTTTCTAATATAATTTGTGTTAGCTGTGAATTAGTAGATGGCTTATTTAGTTTATTTAGTATGTATAAAATAATTAGTTTGTTTATGGCTAAATCTGTTACATCCATTTAATTTTTTCACCTCTTCATTTAATATCAAATTTATTATACCAACAAAGTTATCTATATTTCAACAAAATAGGATTAATTTTTTACAACAATATAGACATAAAAACAAGAAGGGTTAATCCCTTCCTGTTTATAGTTTTTCTAATTGTTTTCCGCTCATAAGTTCCTTTTCAGCCAGTGCAATCATTCTTTTAACCATTGCCCCACCGACTCTTCCGCAATCCTTTGATGGGATATTTCCCCAATAGTCTTCAGAGCCTTGATATACTGGAATCCCAAACTCTGATGCTATTTCATATTTTATGTTGTCTAAAATTTGATGAGCCTCTGGAACTAATTGAGTTCTTCCTGAACCATTCTGTCCTGCTGCCATTTTTATTCCTCCTTATGTACTTATGTTTTTGTTTAGTTATAATTTGTGTAGTTTAGTAAAAAATATGTTAGGAAGTTAAAGGAAAAGGGTTGCAGATTGCAACCCTTTTAGGTCAATTTTTCTTTGATAGGGATTTTTCTGTCTTTTCTTGTACCATGTCGTTTAACACTTTCTAATTGAGCCTTTTGAGATTTTGCTTCTCTGTGGTAATGTCTATCTTGTCCTAATAGGTTTTCTGAAGCAAATTCCTCTTGATGCCCAAACAGGTTTGTAAAGCGTGCCCTTCGCATGGTCATAAAAATCCCTCCTTTATTGACCTTATCTTTATTATTTGTTTCTATTTAAAAATTTAATACAGTTGTTTTAAATTTAAATTTATTAAAATAAATATGTATAAATAGAATGTTTTGGAGGGATAGAGTATTGAAGATTTTTATTTTAAGTAAAGAAAAAATAAAAAACATTGGGGTTGTTTTTTTAATTGTTTGTATTGCAGTATTATTTAAACTATCAGGTGGGTATAAGCTTATAGATGTTTTTTTAAATTCTAAAGCTGATTTACCTATTTATTCGGTAGAAACTAAGGAAAAGAGGGTTGCTTTAACATTTGATATTGGATGGGGGGATGAGTATATACCTTCTATTTTAAAAGTATTAGATGATAATAATGTAAAAGCAACGTTTTTTATATTAGGAACGTGGGTAGATAAATATCCAAACAGAGTAAAGGAAATAGATACTAAGGGGCACGAAATAGGAAATCATTCAAATAATCATATTTACTTTACAAGGCTTACAAAATCTAAAATAAAGGAGGAAGTATTTACAGCAAGTAGTAAAATAAAAAAGATAACGGGAAAGGAAACTAAATTGATGAGGGTACCATATGGTGATTACAACAGTGAAGTAATTAAAGCAATAGAAGAAACCGGCCATTATTGCATACAATGGGATGTTGACCCTATTGATTGGAGGACTATATCCCATCAGCAAATTGAAAAAACAGTTATATCAAAAACAAGAAATGGTTCAATAATTCTTCTGCATAATAGTAGTATGGAAACAGTAAAAGCATTAGACACAATTATAAAGGAACTAAAAAATAAAGGATATGAATTTGTTAAGGTATCGGATTTGATATATAAGGATAATTATTATATTGATTTTACAGGTAGACAGAAGCCATTAAATGAATAAGACATACATTATTAATATGTTTTAAGCCTCCTCCTTTGAATAAATAATAAAAAAATGTACAAGATATTAAAATAAGAGAGGAGGTTTCATTATGATAATAATTGGTATATTTGGAAGTAGAGGAAAGTCCTTTGTGGGTGATGTACTATTAGAATTTTTTAAGAAACATAAAAAAAATGCCTATGTAATTGGAACAAAGGATGATAGTGAGGAATCATTTTTTAATCTATTAAGAAATAGTATAGATTATATAATTATAGAGATTTCAAGAGAAGATATAATTAACAACAAAATAAACAAAATAAACAAAATAAAGTTTGATATACTAATACACACTGCTCTTGAATATGAAAAGGAAAGTCTGATTAAGTCTTATCAAAATTTAATTTCAAATCTAAAGGAAAATGGATATATTATTCTAAATGCAGATTCAATTCAAAAGATAGATTATGTATGTGAAAAAGTTTATCCCATTACATACGGTTTAAATGAACGTACAACAGTTTCAGCCTCAAGTATTGACGATATGAATGAATTATGCTTTAGTTATTGTCTTCAGAGAAGTATAGTAACTATAAATGGTAAACTGGTTCAGCCCTTTGAAAAACCACTTAAAGTAAAGGGCAAATATCAAGATGTTTATTACTATCTTGCTGCCTTAAGTACAGCTTTGTGTTTGGATTATGAATTTTAAAAAAATAGGTATAAAAAAATAAAAATCATAATATTTATATTTTAGATAGTAAAATCAAAAATGTACAAAGGGGATGGGATTATGAACGATTATCAATTAACATCAAACAAAGTGTATATTGAAGGTAAGGTAGTTTCGGAACTATCCTATAGTCACGAAATGTTTGGGGAAGCTTTTTATAACTTTACTGTTGAAGTCCCAAGGTTAAGTGAAACTGTTGATAGGCTTCCTATTACTGTATCAGAAAGACTTCTACCAACTGTTGATGTAAGTATTGGAAAGATAGTTAGTATTAAAGGACAGTTGAGGTCCTATAATAAAGTGGTAGATGGTACCAATAGATTAATACTAACTGTTTTTGCAAGGGATATTAATAACATTGATACTATTAGTACAAGCCCCAATGAAATATATTTAGATGGTTATATTTGTAAGGCGCCAGTTTATAGAACTACACCATTTGGAAGAGAAATAACAGACATATTAATTGCAGTAAATAGACCATATAATAAATCAGATTACATACCAGCAATTGCTTGGGGAAGAAATGCAAGATTTTCAAGTACACTTGAAGTAGGGACTCATATAAAGATTACCGGAAGAATACAAAGTAGAGATTATGAAAAGAAGATTTCAGAAACTGAAACAGCAAAGAGAACAGCTTATGAGGTATCTATTACAAAGATGGATAAGGTTGATGAGTAAAAAATAAGTTAACAAAAGGTATGAACCTTTTGTTAACTTATTTTCTTAAGTCCTCAAGTATTTGTGTTTTACTTTTTGTTTTTTCATCAACCTTTTTTATTACTTTAGCTGGAGAGCCAGCAACAACTACATATGGTTCCACATCCTCTGTTACAACAGAGCCTGCCGCAACTACAGCACCTTTTCCAATCTTAACTCCCTCTAATATAACTGCATTTGCTCCAATTAGAACCTCATCCTCAATAATAACAGGGTCTTTACTTGGAGGCTCTAAAACTCCTGCAATAACAGCACCAGCTCCAACGTGAACATTTTTTCCTATTTTACCTCTTGCACCAACTACAGCATTCATATCAATCATTGCACCTTCACCTATTTCAGCACCAATATTAATTACAGCACCCATCATTATAACCGCATTTTTACCGATTGAAACACCTTCTCTGATTATTGCACCAGGCTCAATTCTTGCTTCAATATGCCTAATGTCAAGCATAGGTATTGCAGAATTTCTTCTGTCCCATTCAATTCTATATTTTTTAATCTTATCTCTATTTTCATTAATAAACTTTTCGATTAAATGATTTTCTCCAAATAGAATAAAAAAGTTTCCTTCTCCATATATATCTATGTCTTCATTTTCAATGCCTTGTAAATTTCCATTTATATAAACCTTGACAGGCGTAGTTTTTTTAGCGTCCTTGATGTATCGTGCTATTTCGTATGGATTTGTTAGATCATATTCTGTTTTCATATCCATTATTTACCCTCCTTATAAATTATTATCAATAAATATACAATAGTATAAATAGTTTGTCAAATACAAATAAAAGTAGTATTCTATAATTAAGGATATTATGGGGGTGATATTTTGCTACAAAAAGGATGTATTCAAGTTTATACAGGTAATGGAAAAGGTAAAACAACTGCTGCTGTAGGTCAAGGAGTAAGAGCTGTAGGAAGAGGACTTAAGGTTTATATGGTACAGTTCTTAAAGGGAAATGATACAGGTGAACTACATAGTTTAAAAAGATTAGAGCCTGATTTTAAGGTTTTTAGATTTGAAAGGCCAAGAGGATTTTTTTGGACTTTAAGTGAAGATGAAAAGATTGAACTAAAAAAGGATATTGATAAAGGTTTTGAATTTTGCAGGGAAGTTTTAAAAAATAGGGAATGTGATGTTTTGATTATTGATGAGATGATGGGAGTTTTATCAAATAAACTTTTAGATGTACAAGAAGTAGTGGAGTTTTTAAAATCCAAACCCGAAAATATAGAAATAATACTAACAGGAAGAAATGTTCCTAAAGAAATAGCAGATGTTGCGGATTTAATAACTGAAATGAAGGATATTAAGCATTATTTCAATGAAGGAGTTCCAGCAAGAAAAGGAATAGAGTTTTGAAAAAGTTATGTAATAGTTAGCCCCATGAAGGATTTCTTAGGCATCGGTTCATTTCGCTAAGAAATTCTAAGCTTTTCTTTGTTTGAAAAAGTCCTACCTTCGCGATGCCATCGTCCTGATGGCCGCTCGGCTCGGCACGTCCTGTGCCGAATTACGGACTTTTTCAAAATCGAAAAGCAAGAATTGCTAATGCTTATGAAAGAGCCTTTGAAATCCTTTCATGGGGCTTTTTTATACTTTAGCTAATAATTAGGTTTGTCAACAATCTGCTACCTTAATAGGTGGGCAATTTATATTTTTATAAAGTAGATATAAATTTCTCTATTCTATCTAATCCTAATTTTAATTCCTCCATCGAATATGCGAAGGAAATCCTTATATGTCCTTCTCCATATTGCGAAAAGGCACTTCCAGGTACAACTGCAACTTTTTCATTTTCTAATAAACTTAAAGCAAAGTTAAATGAGTTGTTTGAATACTTTTTTATATTTGGAAATATATAAAAGGTTCCTTTAGGTCTTACAACATCAAATCCCATTTTTATAAGCCTATCATAAACATAATCTCTTCTTTTTTTATATTCATTCTTCATTGTTATTGAATCATCTATTCCATTTGTTAGAGCTTCAAGGGCAGCATATTGGCTTATAGATGTAGCACAAGTATTTAGATATTGATGAACTTTAATCATATGTTTTGTTATATAGCTTGGTGATAGTGTATATCCTATTCTAAATCCAGTCATAGAATGGGATTTTGACAGTCCGTTTATTACAATTGTTTTATCCTTTAAATTATTAAGTGCTCCTATTGAATTATGTCTTTCTTCATATACAAGTTCACTATATATTTCATCTGATAAAATAAATATATCTTTATCTTTAATGAAATCTGCTATTTCGTTTAATTCATCTAAGTTTAAGCATTGACCTGTTGGGTTTGATGGATAAGGAATAATTATGCATTTTGTTGAAGAGCCTATATTTTCTTCAAGTAATTTTTTAGTTAATTTAAAATTAGTATTTGAAGTATCTATGTATTTAACTTTTGCACCACATAGTTTTACGACAGGTTCATATCCCGGATAACAGGGTGCGGGTATTAAAACTTCATCACCTATGTTTAATATAGTTTTAAGTGCTATAAATATTCCTTCACTTGCACCACAAGTTACTATAATTTCATCATCGGGATTGTAATATAGATTATATTTTTTTTGAACAAAATTTGATATAGCTCTTCTTAGTTCAATAATCCCTGCATTGTGAGTATATATAGTTTTGTTATTTTCTAATGCTAACTTTGCAGCTTCTTTTATGTGATTTGGTGTATTAAAATCTGGTTGTCCTATAGTAAGTGAGATTACATTATCATATTTTGATACCATATTATAAAACTTTCTTATACCCGATATTTCAATGCTTCTTACATCTTTGTTAAGTAAATTTTCCATAATAACCTCCATCAGAAGACACTAATTTTTAAAAGCCCCATAAAGGATATTTTAAAATTAATTACAGATGAATGCATATATATCCTTTATGGGGTTAGCTATAAATTTATTTTAATATCCAACAATTGGTTAATAAGGTTAACTGTTTATTACATCCTGCATTGTATAAAAACCATTTTCTTTTCCAAATAAATATCTTGCGGCTTTTATTGCACCATAGGCAAATACATCTCTTGAAAGGGCAGAATGCTTAATTTCTATATTTTCAAAGGGACCTGCGAATAATACTTCGTGTTCACCAACTATATTTCCACCGCGAACAGCATGTATTCCAAGTTCATTTTTTTCTCGCTTTTGAGTTTTTGAATGTCTACCATAACTATAGTTTAATACATTTTCTAATGATTTATTTATTGCATCTGCAATCATTAATGCTGTACCACTTGGTGAATCAAGCTTTTGATTATGATGTTTTTCTATTATTTCTATATCGAAATTTTCATAGAGTACCTTTGCAGCTTGTGAAACTAAAGATAAAACTAAATTAACACCAAGGGACATATTAGCAGAATTGAGTATAGGTATAAATTTAGAGGCATCATACATTTTATTTTTTTCCTCTTCAGAAAAACCTGTAGTACAGATTACTAATGCAACTTTATTCCTCTTACCATATTCTAAAATAGAATCCAAACAGGTGTGGTTTGAAAAATCAATTAATACATCAACCTCTTCTTTAACTTCATCTAATTTTGAATATACTGGATAAGAATTGATAAATTTTGTTGTATCCTTATCAACACCACATACAACTTCAATATCATTGAGTGTTGATATAATTTTTGTTAAAGTCTGTCCCATACGTCCATTACAACCGTGCAATAATACTCTCATACATCCACCTCTAAGCAAGCTTTATTCCGTAATTGATCATTTCTTTTTTTAATATTTCAAGATTTTTAGGTGACATATCAACAAGAGGCAGTCTTAAGTGTCCTACCTTCATTCCCATTAGATTCATAGCAGTTTTTACTGGGATAGGATTAGTTTCAATAAATAATGCTTTTATTAATTGAATCATATTAAGTTGTAACTTTAATGCTTCTTTGTATTTACCCTGTAGGAATAATTGGCACATATCGTGGGTATCTTTAGGAAGAATATTCGCAACTACAGAAATAACCCCTTTACCTCCAAGTGACATTATTGGTATTACTTGATCGTCATTTCCAGAGTAAATATCAAGATTATCACCACAGAGCTGTGCAATTTCAGCTACTTGTGATATATTACCGCTTGCTTCCTTTACAGCAACTATATTATCAATTTTTGAAAGTTCAAATAGAGTTTCAGGGAGTATATTAAATCCAGTTCTTGAAGGTACGTTATAGATTATAATAGGTTTTGTAACAGCAGAAGCTATTGCTTTAAAATGTTCGATTGCTCCTCTTTGGGTTGTTTTATTATAATAGGGTGTTATAACTAAAAGACCATCAACACCAATTCCATCAGCCCACCTACTCATATCTACTGCTGCTTTAGTATTGTTGCTTCCTGTTCCAGCAATAACAGGTATTCTTCCCTTTACAACATCAACGGTAAATTTAATAGTTTCTTTTCTCTCTTGTTCAGACATAGTTGAGGCTTCACCAGTTGTTCCACATATAATAATTGCATCTGTCTTTTGGTCTATATGCCATTCAATAAGTTCTTCTAATTTTTTAAAGTCAACTCCGTCTTCGTTAAATGGCGTTACTATTGCAACACCGCTTCCAGTAAATAGGCTCATTTATAACCCATCCTTTCTAAAAAAATATCCTTAATATTATTATATAGCACTACTTGATTAAAAGTTCAGCAATTTGTACAGCATTTGTTGCAGCACCCTTTCTTATGTTATCTGCTACAACCCACATATTAATACCGTTTTCAATGCTCTCATCACGTCTTATTCTTCCAACAAAAACTTCATTTTTTCCCTCTGCTAATATTGGCATAGGATAAACATTATTTTTAACATCATCCATAAGCACTATACCTTTGCTTTGCTTTAATACTTCCTTTAACTCATCTATTTCAAAGCTCTTTTCAAACTCCACATTTATCGATTCGCTATGACCATAAAATACAGGAACTCTAACAGTTGTTGCTGTAATCTTTAAATCAGGTCTATGCAGTATTTTTCTTGTTTCGTTTATCATTTTCATTTCTTCCTTTGTATAGCCGTTATCCATAAATACATCTATGTGGGGTATTATGTTATATGCAATTGGGTGAGGGAATTTTTTTGGTTTTTCTCCCTTTATTCCATTTATTAAATCTTCATATCCACCCATCCCGGCACCTGATACTGCTTGATATGTTGAATAGATAATTCTTTTTATTCTGTATTTATCATCAAGAGGCTTTAGTGCGACCACAGCTTGAATAGTTGAACAGTTAGGATTTGCAATTATACCCTTATGCCATTTTATATCCTCTGGATTTACTTCAGGAACAACAAGAGGTACATCATCGTTCATTCTCCAAGCACTACTATTATCAACAACTATACAGCCTTTACTTGCTGCAATTGGTGCATATTTTAAACTTGTAGATGCACCAGCAGAAAACAAGGCGATATCAATACCTCTATCAAAGGAGTCTTCCTTAAGTTCCTCAACAATATAATCTTTATTGTTAAAATTGATTACGTTTCCAGCTGATTTTGAAGACGCGAAAAGAAAAAGATTTTCAATAGGAAAGTTTCTTTCCTTAAGTACATCAAGAAATTTCCTACCTACCATACCTGTTGCACCAACAACTGCCAATTTAATTCCCATTATATTTCCCCCTTTTTAGTTTTATCTAATATAGTTTATAAAATTATTTTATACATTATAACATATATTTAAAGATAATTACATACTGCAATTTATAATTATGCAACAATAGGTATTAACGAATAATTGTCGATTTGTGTAATAAATTCATATTGCAAAAAATATTGACATTACAGAAAAACACTGGTAAAATACAGAAAAAAGAAAAAGTTTAGTTCTTGTCCTTCAAAATTTAATTCTATTTGCCGCAAATTTATTTAATAAATGAAAAAAGTTAATCTTTCAACTCTAATATTCAGAAAAATATTGGTGTAATCTGTGGAATAAAATTTTTAAAAAAACATACAGTTTTATTAGGAATATAACCCGGCTGGGTTATAAATATAAATTTATATTAAAGGGGGAGCAGAAATGAACAAAAAGCTTGCGAGTTTTGCTGCAGGACTATTGGCAGCTATGATGCTATTAACATCCTGTGGCCCAGGTAAACAAACAGAAACAAAAAGAAAGGATGTAGCTACAGTAGAAAAGGCTACAAATCCAGCTAAACTACCTGATGTATCAAAAAATAGAAAGGACACACTGATTGTTGGTACAACAGCACCATCAGGTAAATTCAATCCAATTTATTCAGATTCAGTTTATGACTCTTGGGTAGTTAGCCTTGTTTTTGATGGATTAATTTCAAACGATGAACAGGGTAACCCAACTCCACTTATCGCAAAGGAATGGAAGATATCAGAAGATGGTAAGACTTATACTTTTACATTAAATAAGGGTGTTAAGTTTAGTGATGGTCAAGAAGTAACTGCAGAGGACGTAGCATTTACATTTACAGCAATATGTGACCCAAGCTATGATGGACCAAGAACAGATGCAGTTTCAAGCTTAGTTGGATATAAGGAATACAATGAAGATAAAGAAGGAAAGGTTAAGGAAGTTGCTGGTATAAAAGTTATTGATAAATATACAATATCATTTACATTAACAGAACCAAAGGCTCCAGCTATATATGATTTTGGTTATGGTATTATGCCAAAGCATATATATAATTTTGAAAAGGGTAATATAAAGCCACTTAAGGACAAGTTCCTAAGCCCAGTAGGTGCTGGTCCATACCTATTTAAAGAATACAAGGCTGGACAAGAAATAGTATTTGAAAAGAATCCAAATTATTGGAGAGGCGAACCAAAGATTGCAAAGATAGTTATGAAGGTAACAAATGCTACTACAGTAATCCAAGAATTAACAACTGGTAGTGTTGATATCGATAGAGTTCCAAGCAAGCCAGAACAAATTGACCTTGTTAAGAAGGCAGAATTCTTAGATATTTATAGATATCCATCAAATAGCTATGGATACATAGGATGGAATTTAAGAGATGAAAAGTTTAAGGATAAGAAGGTTCGTCAAGCACTTGCATATGGATTAAATAGAGCAGGCTTCATTCAAGCATACTACAAGGGACTTGGAGATGTATGTAATGCACCTGTATCAAAGGTATCTTGGGCATATACAGAAGATCTTAATAAGTATGAATATAACCCAGAAAAGGCAAATAAGCTTCTTGATGAAGCAGGATGGGTAAAGAAGGAAGATGGATACAGATATAAGGATGGTAAGAAGTTTACAGTTCACTGGATGACATATACAGGAAGTAAGTATGTTGAAGCATTAACTCCAATTCTAATTGAAAACTGGAAGCAAATAGGTGTTGAAGTAATTCCTGAATTGATGGAATTCAGCACACTTGCACAAAAGGTATTTGATGAACAAAAATTTGAAATGTATAATATGGCTTGGTCACTATCAATTGACCCAGATCCATCAGGAATATTCTCAATTGAACAAGATAAGCTTGGTGGATTCAACTCAGTAGGTTGGAGAAATGAAGAATCAGAAAAACTTATAAAGGAAGGCCTAAAAGAAACTAATATGGAAAAGAGAAAGGAAATTTATCAAAAATGGGTAAAACTTGCTAATGAAGAATTACCATATCTATTCTTAAGCTATGCAAATGACACTTATGCTGTAAGTGCAAAGGTTAAGGGATTAAGACTATCACCATTTACAGATTGGACATATGATATCCACAAAGTTGAACTTCAAGATGTTAAATAATAAATGCCCGGCCTTATGCCGGGCTTAATTTAGGGGGGATACAATGAGACAGTATATAACAAGAAGGCTTTTACAGATGATACCTGTGCTTATAGGGGTATCTATTATTATCTTCTTAATATTTCAAGCAGCTCCAGGCGATGCGTTAACTGGTATGATGGATCCTAAAATGTCCTATGAAACAAAGCAAAAATTAAGAAAACAGCTACACCTTGATGAACCAGGTATTATTCAATATAAATATTGGGTGCAAAATGTTTTAAAGGGTGATTTTGGAGAATCCTTTTATTTTAAACAACCAGTTGGAAAGGTTATGAATACATATATCTGGAATTCATTTTATCTTTCACTTGCATCCTTTATTTTAAGTGTATTAATTGCAATTCCTATAGGGGTAATTTCTGCAACAAGGCAATATAGTTTTATGGATTATTTCTTTACTGTATTTGCCTTGATTGGTATATCCATGCCGTCCTTCTTCTTTGGATTACTTTTAATAAAATGGTTTGCTGTTGATATAAAATTATTCCCAGTTTCAGGTATGATGACTGCAGGAAGCACAGCGGTTGGATTTGCCAAATTTAAAGATGTAATGTACCATATGACATTACCTCTTATAGTATTAACATTAGGTAGTGTTGCGGGTCTTATGAGATATACACGCTCAAGTATGCTTGAAGTTATAAGACAGGATTATGTAAGAACAGCAAGAGCAAAGGGATTAAGAGAAAAGGTCGTAATTTATAAGCACGCCCTTAGAAATGCTTTAATTCCTGTTGTTACAATATTTGGTATGTGGCTACCAGGCTTATTCTCAGGGGCTATGATAACAGAAGCAATATTTAATTGGCCAGGAATTGGACCTATTGAGCTTTTGGCTGTAAATAATAGAGATTATCCACTATTAATGGGTATAAATATGCTTCTTGCGTTTTTAACCCTCCTTGGAAATCTAATAGCAGATGTAACTTATGCATTAGTTGACCCAAGAATTAGATTAAAGTAGGGGGTGTGAGATATGGCAGAACTTAAAAAGAATACGAATAAAAATGTTGAATTAAAGGGTGCAAAAAAAGAAGATATAATGAGCCCTTGGAAGGTTGTTAAGCATAGATTAAGAAGAAACAAACTTGCAATGGTTGGTCTATATACACTATTATTTATGATTATACTTGCTATTTTTGGACCTATAGTACAAAAGTATGTATTTGGCATAACAATGGAAAAGATTGATTTATACAATATTTCAGCACCACCAAGCCTAAAGCATCCACTTGGAACTGATGAGGTTGGACGTGATATTTTAACAAGACTTATGTATGGCGGTAGAATATCTCTTACAGTAGGTATTGTTGCAGTTTCTATAAGTGTTGTAATTGGTAGTATAATTGGTGGAATATCTGGTTACTACGGCGGAGTGGTTGATGGGATTATAATGAGACTTGTTGATATATTTATGTGTTTCCCATTCTTCCCATTACTACTTATGCTTGCAGCTGTTCTTTCAGACTATAAGGTTGATCCAAAGTATAGAATATATTTTGTTATGATTATAATAGGTATATTGAGCTGGACAGGCCTTGCACGTATAGTAAGAGGACAAATATTATCCTTAAGAGAGCAGGAATTTATGCAGGCTGCTGAAGCACTTGGTCTTAGAGATAGAAGGAAGATTTTTAGACATCTTCTTCCAAATACCTTTGCTTCAATTATAGTATCTGCTACTTTAGGTATAGGTAGTGCAATTCTTTCTGAGTCTGCATTAAGCTACCTTGGTTTAGGTGTAACTCCACCATACCCATCTTGGGGACAAATGGTTCAGGTTGCAACTGACTATTATGTAATGCAATATGAGTATTGGAAGTGGATACCTCCTGGTGTTTGTATATTCTTGACAGTTATGGCAATAAACTTATTCGGAGATGGATTAAGAGATGCACTTGATCCAAAGCTTAAAAGATAGGGGGTATTAGAATGGGAGAATTATTGAGCATAAAGAATTTAAAGACTTATTTTTATACAGAAGATGGAGTAATAAAGGCTGTTGATGACGTTAGTTTATCAATAAGAGAGGGAGAAACCTTAGGTGTAGTTGGTGAATCTGGATGCGGTAAAAGTATAACTGCTATGTCTATACTTAAGCTTATTCCAAATCCACCTGGTAAAATAGTTGATGGTGAAATTATATTTGATGGCAAGGATTTAACAAAGGCAACCGATGAAGAAATCAGAAAAATACGTGGAAATAAAATATCTGTTATATTTCAGGAGCCTATGACTTCATTAAACCCTGTATTTACAATAGGTGATCAAATAATAGAAGCCATAGTTCTACACCAAAATATGAATAAAGAAAAGGCACGTGAAAAGGCTATAGATATGTTAAAGTTGGTTGGCATTCCAAGAGCAGATGAGGTTGTAGATGCCTATCCACACGAACTTTCAGGTGGAATGAGACAAAGGGCAATGATTGCAATGGCAATGGCTTGTAATCCAAAGCTTTTAATAGCAGATGAGCCAACTACTGCACTTGATGTTACAATTCAAGCACAAATACTTGATCTGATGAGAGATCTTAAGAATAAAACAAATACATCTATTATGCTTATAACTCACGACCTTGGTGTTGTTGCAGAAATGGCAGACCACGTTGTTGTTATGTATGCTGGAAAGGTCGTTGAAGAGGCTAATGTATATGAAATATTTAAAAATCCAATGCATCCATATACATTAGGATTGCTTGAATCAAAGCCAATATTAAATCAAGATAAGGATAGATTAAATTCTATACCCGGACAAGTACCAAATCCACTTAATATGCCAGAGGGCTGCTATTTCCACCCAAGATGTTCAAAGGCTATGGACATATGTAGAAGGGAACAGCCAGAACTTTGTAGTGTAAAAGATGGTCATAGGGTGGCTTGCCACCTCAACAGGGAGGTGAAGTAAAATGGCTGAGACTTTATTAAAAGTAGAAAATCTGAAAAAGTACTTTCCAATAAAGGCAGGAGTATTCCAAAGAACAGTTGGATATGTAAAGGCGGTTGATGATGTTTCATTCGAGCTAAAGGAAGGTGAAACATTAGGATTTGTTGGAGAATCAGGGTGTGGAAAATCAACAACAGGAAGAACAATATTGAGACTTTTAGATAAAACAGATGGTAGTGTGTATTTTGAGGGAAAGGATATATTTAAGTTAAGTAGAAAAGAGTTAAGAAGCATAAGACCTAAGATGCAGATTATATTCCAAGATCCATATAGTTCATTAAATCCAAGAATGACTGTAGGTGAAATTATAGGTGAGGCACTTGTAGATCACGGTATAGTATCTAAGGGTGAAGTTAAGGATAGAGTACTTGAGGCAATAGAAATGTGCGGACTTGCACCTTACCACATAAGAAGATACCCACACGAATTTTCAGGTGGACAAAGACAGAGAATTGGTATTGCAAGAGCACTTGTATTAAATCCTAAATTTATAGTTTGTGATGAACCAGTATCTGCTCTTGACGTTTCAATTCAATCACAAATTGTAAACCTTTTATGTGATCTACAACAAAAGTTTGGTTTTTCATATATGTTTATATCCCACGATTTAAGTGTTGTAAAGCACATAAGCCATAGGGTAGGTGTTATGTATTTAGGTTCACTTGTGGAACTTGCAGATAAGCACGAACTTTATAAAAATCCACTACATCCTTATACAAAGGCATTGCTTTCTGCAGTTCCAATACCAGACCCAACGCTAAAAAGGGAAAGGATAATATTACAGGGAGATATTCCAAGCCCAGCAAATCCGCCAAGTGGATGTAAATTCCATACAAGATGCCCATACAAAAAGGATATTTGTTCACAGGAAATACCTAAATTTAGAGATGTGGGCGGAGGACACTTTGTTGCGTGCCATTTAGTATAAAATATACCCCCTCAAGGACAAAATAATCCTGAGGGGGTGTTTTATATGACAACACCATTTAAAAAGAAGGTAAAGGCAAAGATTAAAGCTAAAAAGCCTTTAAGTGATGAAGAACTTGAAAGGGAAAAAATTAAGTATGAAATAGCAGAGGAATTAGGGCTTATAGATAAAGTTAAAAAATACGGTTGGAGTGGTTTAACGGCAGAAGAGACTGGCAAAATAGGTGGAATAATGACCAAGAGAAATAAGGATGCAGGCAGAAGATGGAACAAATAGGGGGCAATTATGCCCCCTATAGATATGCCTTTAGTAGTTTTAATTGCCCTTCTATTGTAAATTCTTCTTTCTTTGCTGGAATCATAAAAGTTTTGCCTGCAGATATGTCATATATTTCTCCATTATAATTGAGTCTTCCATTACCTTCGATACACATATAAATATGGAAGGATTCTCCATTTGTTTTATCAAAATATTTATTTTCAACATTGATTTCATCAACAGAAAAATAGTTGCACTTTGCAATATTCGATAAACTATATCCATTAAATTTTTGGGATACTGGAGATACTACTTTACCACTTATATTAAAATCAATTACATCAAGAGCCTTTTCAATATGAAGTTCTCTTGGTTTACCGTTTTTATCAACTCTATTCCAGTCATATACTCTGTATGTAGTATCGCTATTTTGTTGTATTTCTGCAATTACGATTCCATCAAGTATAGCGTGAACGGTGCCAGAAGGAATAAAAATTACATCACCTTTTTTTACAGAGACATAATTTAAGCAATCCTCCAATTGTTTGTTAAAGAGGGCTTCTTTAAATTCTTCCTTTGTTGTTCCTTCCTTTACACCATATATAAGCTTAGCATCATCTTTTGCATCAACCACATACCACATTTCAGTTTTACCAAAATCTCCTTCAAATTTAAGTGCATATTCGTCGTTAGGATGAACTTGAACAGAAAGTTTATCATTTGCATCTATGTATTTAATTAGAAGAGGAAATCTATCATATTTTAGAGCTTTAGTTCCAAGTAATTCTTCTTTATATATATCTATTATTTCTTGTAGAGTTTTTTCTTTATATATTCCATTTTCGATTATACTCATCCCATTTTTATGACAACACACTTCCCAGCTCTCTGCAGTTTTTTCATAGGGTAAACTACGGCCAAATATTTTATTTAAATTCTGTCCTCCCCATATAATTTCTTTATAAACGGGTTGAAAAAATAATGGATATAGCATAAAATACCTCCTGTAAACTATTTTATTTATTCTTACTTTATTTTAACAAAACAATAAAAGAAAATAAATATAGGAGTTGAAATAAATGGAACAATACTCAAATTTATCTTTAGTATATGATGAGCTTATGGATGTAGATTATAAGAAATGGGCAGATTTTGTTAGCACATATTTTAAAAATAAAAATATTGAATTAAAATACAAAAAAGGTCTCGAACTTGGCTGTGGTACAGGAAATATGACTATTTATTTAAAAAAACTTGGATTGGATTTAGTGGCATTGGATAGTTCAGAGGATATGCTTACAAAGGCAGAGGAGAAATTAAGAAGAGAAAGATTAAGAGCTACACTATTGAAACAGGATATAAGAAGTTATAATTTAAATAAAAAATTTCCCTTTATATTTAGTTTTTGTGACTGTTTTAATTACATAACAAACTATAAGGATTTAGAAAGTTCATTTAAAAATGTTTATAATCATTTAGAAGATGATGGTTATTTTTTATTTGATATTAGCACAGAATATAAATTAAGAAATCTAATAGGAGAAAAGACATTTACATTAAATAGAGAGGATATATGCTATATATGGGATAATTATATAAATGAAGATATATTGGAGATGTATATTACCTTCTTTGTAAAGGAAGGAAAATATTATAGAAGGTTTGATGAAAGGCATATACAAAAAATTTATAGGGTTGAAGAGATTATAGAAGTTCTAAACAAAATAGGTTTTAAAGAAGTTGAAGTTTTTGATGACTATAAATTTAAAGATTATAGTCAAGATAGTATTAGAGCTGTATTTGTTATAAAGAAATGATAATAATTACTCATCTTCATCACAAAGTTCAACATCTTTATCTTTAATTCTGATGCTAATTTTTAAAAAGTCATTTTCGATTTTTATTTTTTTCTTTTTACCATCTTTAGATTGACGTACCTTTACTTTAAGTTTATCTTTTTGGGTATCCACAAAAAACACTCCAATAAATCATTATATAATTATAATATTCTTTAATTTTTCAAGTGTTACAACAATAATACTTTATACTTTAAATATTGACTTGTATTGTACAGATTTGTATAATTAACCTAAATTTTATCCCTAAAATATTTTATACTTAGGAGGAAATAATATGGGTAAATTAGTTAGAGCAACAGCCTCAAATGGAGATATAAGACTATTTGCAGCAATTACAACAGATATAGTAGAAAAAGCAAGACAAATACACGATTTAAGCCCGACTGCATCAGCAGCCCTCGGTAGATTATTAACAGCAGGCAGTATAATGGGAGCAATGCTAAAGGGTGAAAAGGATACGCTGACATTGTCTATGAATGGTAGAGGGCCAGCAGGTAATTTAGTAGTTGTTGCAAATTCAAAGGGTAATGTAAAGGGTTATATATCAAATCCACACGTAGAGTTGCCATTAAATGATAAGGGAAAACTTGATGTTGGTGGTGCAATAGGTAAGGATGGATTTTTAAACGTAGTAAAGGATATGGGACTCAAAGACCCATATATTGGAAGTGTTCCTATATATACTGGAGAAGTTGGAGATGATATTGCATACTATTTTACAGTTTCAGAACAGGTTCCATCTGCAGTAGCGTTAGGTGTGCTTGTTGATACAGATATTTCTATAAAATCAGCAGGGGGATTAGTTATACAAATGATGCCGGGTGCAAACGAGCTACTTGCAGATATTATTACATTTAGACTGCAAGAAATACCACCTCTTTCTACATTAATAGCAGAGGGAAAAACTTGCGAAGATATATTAAACTTACTGTTTGACGATATGGATTTAAAAATACACGAAGAGATAGATATAGCTTACGAGTGCGATTGTTCAAGGGAAAGAGTTGAAAAGGCACTTATTGCATTAGGAAAAGAAGAACTTGAGAGATTAAAGGAAGAGGAAGAGATTATGCAGGTAGAGTGCCATTTTTGTGAAAGAAGATACCAATTTACAAAGGATGATATACAAAATTTAATAAATTCAATTAAATAAAGATATAAAATATAATATAAAGCCTCATTATGGTTATGTTGCATTAAACTATAAGTGGGGCTTTAAAATTTACGATAAAAAATTAATAATCCTATAAACTTTAGTTTTTTTTACACGATAAATATTAATGATAATACTGTAAAGGGTGTGTGGTATGAAAAAGGAAGATTTGGGGGTTTTAAAAATATCAATGAGTTATTTCTTACTTGGTACTATTTGGGTGTTTTTTTCTGATAAAATATTATTTAAATCATTGAAATTCAGTGAAGGTTATTTGAATTATTCGATTATTAAGGGGATTGTCTTTATTGTATTTTCATCTGTATTTATTTTTGTTTTAGTAAAAAGGGAAATAAATAAAAGAATAAAGATTTGGGAATATTATGCAACACACGATGCTATGACAAAGTGTCTAAATAGAAAAGCAGGTTTAGAAAAATTAAATACACTGCTAAAAAACTATTCATTGCGTTCACCCATATCAATTATTTATGTTGATTTAAATAATTTAAAAATGATTAATGATAATTATGGCCATAGTGAAGGAGATAAGGCTATTATTAGAATCAGTAAAATATTCAAACAATCTGTTAAAAAGGATGATTTTGTTGTTAGATTAGGTGGAGATGAGTTTTTGATTGTTCTTTTGAATTCTGATGAGAAGAATGCAGAAAAAATTATTGAAGTTATAAATGAGAAGATAAATGTATTAAATCTATCAAGTAGAGTAGAACTAAGTATAAGCTGTGGAGTTGCAACTTATACACAAGAATATATAAATATAGAAGACTTTATAAACGAAGCAGATAGAAGGATGTATGAAAATAAGAAGCTTTTTCACTCACAGTTAAAATTTGCATAAAATAATTTTAAAAACGTATTGACAAAAATATAAATTCATTGTATTATAATTTATGTCAAATGAATTGGGCGCGTAGCTCAGCTGGGAGAGCATCTGCCTTACAAGCAGAGGGTCACAGGTTCGAGCCCTGTCGTGCCCACCATAATGGCCCAGTAGCTCAGTTGGTTAGAGTGCCGGCCTGTCACGCCGGAGGTCGAGGGTTCGAGCCCCTTCTGGGTCGCCAACTGGCCAGATAGCTCAGTAGGTAGAGCAGGGGACTGAAAATCCCCGTGTCGCTGGTTCGATTCCGGCTCTGGCCACCAATTTTATATGCGGGAATAGCTCAGTTGGTAGAGCGTCACCTTGCCAAGGTGAATGCCGCGGGTTCGAGTCCCGTTTCCCGCTCCAGAAATTAATATGGCGGCATAGCCAAGTGGTAAGGCAGAGGTCTGCAAAACCTTTATTCCCCAGTTCGAATCTGGGTGCCGCCTCCAAAGAATAGGGATAGAAGTAAAACTTCTATCCCTATTTTGCTAGTACGCATAGTTTTAATGAAGGAGCGAGTTTGTCAATGGAAAAATTTATAGAAATACCAAATCTCCCAAAGGGGGAAGTCTCTTTGGTTGTGTGTGATGGAAGAATAAACTCAGATGTTGAATATAATTTAAGAGAGATGGGAATTAAAATTATCAAAACAAATAAACAAAAATTATTGTATGAAGCTGTATCCTATCATCCTGACATATTATTTCACCATCTTGGGGGGGATAAAATAGTTATTGCACCCAATGTTGATGACAAATTTTATTATGCCTTAGAAGATGAGGGTTTTAATTTGATATTAGGCAAAGATAAGATTGAAGGTATATATCCAAAGGATGTTTTATACAATGTTGCAAGACTAAAGGATGTTGCCATTTTAAACATAAGATATACTGATGAAGTTTTACTGGATGAATTAATAAAAAGAAACATTAAACTTATTGATGTAAAGCAGGGCTATGCTAAATGTTCTGTATGTATTGTATCAGAGGATGCAATAATTACGTCTGATAGAGGAATCTATAAAAAGGCTTTGCAAAATTCAATAAACTCCCTTCTAATTAAACCAGGATATATTGATCTTTTTGAACTAAACTACGGTTTTATTGGAGGATGCACAGGATTTATTTCAAATGACACCATAGCTTTTTACGGTGAAGTTGAATCACATCCTGAAGGTACTGAAATAAAAAATTTTTTGAATAAATTTGAAAAAAAACATCAAAATCTATCAAAAGGTAAATTAATAGATTATGGTACATTAATACCTCTTAAGGAATATTGTATAATATAACTTTTTAAGTTTATTAGTATATGTTTTTTCTACGAACATATACTAAACTTGAAGGGAGTGATAATATGATTCTCCTATCAATTGGATTTAGTAAGGATAATAAAGAATTTTATGATAGATTAAACGAGCTCTGTCAGTATTTTAAAGAAAAAGGCGTAAATATTGCTCTATGTGAAAATAAAGTATCTAATATGAATTATATAAAGTGTGTTTTAAAGGAGACAGAAAGGGATATAAAGGTCTTTGATAGTTTTAGCGAAATGTTTTATATATATGTTTCGAACCTTATCTATGAATATATAGTGAATTATTATGATTCTGTTTCCATAGAAAAGATTATAAAAAACAATTATGATTTCTTATCCAATGAGGATGCAGAAATAATAAAAGAAAAGTGTATAATGGCATTAAACGGAACAGGTATATTTACACAGGATGGAATACAGCTCATTATAAATAGAAAAAATACAATTTTAAAATTAATAGAAGAATATTTAGATGAAAACAAAGAGCTTATTATAGATGGTTTTATTACCTTTAGATTAAGAAACTTTTCTAATGATTTAAAAAATATAGTAGAAAAGATTACAGAGGAATATATCATTGAAAAGGAATACAGTGAGTTTATAAAGCTTTTAAAATATTTTGTAGATATACAGGAGAGTAAGTATGAGGTTGTTAATGTTATAATACAGAAGGATGGTAATTATTTAATCTACGATAAACAATATAAAAATATAACATCAGAGTTTTTTGAGGATTTTTCTTCTGACATTAAAATAGATGCAACTATTCACGATATGTTAATTAGTGCACTTATTACCTTTGCACCACAAAATATAGTGATTCACGGAGTTGAGAATTCAAAAAGTCAGGAGACAATTGAAACAATAAAAAATATATTTTCTGATAGGTTAAAAATTTGTAGTGGTTGTGAAATTTGTAAGTCAATTAACAATATTATATTGACATAGCTTAATGTAATTAATATAATATTAATTAAAATATAAAAAGGCGATGAAGGGGAAGAGTAAATCAAACCCAGTTACCAGAGAGGGAAATCCGTAGGCTGAAAGATTTCCTTAATATGGATGATTGAAAACCACCCCAAAGCTCCTACCTGAAAAATAGTAGGGATAGGCGTGATGCTGCGTTAATGCTAATGAGTGGACCATATAAGGTCAATTTGGGTGGAACCGCGAGAACTCTCGTCCCATTTTTTGGATGAGGGTTTTTTTATTTGCATAAAAAAGCTTAAGGAGGGATAGTATGATTAAAGTTACTTTAAAGGATGGCAAAGTTTTAGAGTTTGAACAGCCAGTAAAGGTAGAAGAAGTTGCAAAAAAAATAGGTATGGGACTTTATAAGGCAGCACTTGCTGCAAAGGTTGATGGAGAAGTTTTTGATTTGATGAAGACAATTGATAAGGATACTGTGGTAGAAATACTTACCTTTGATGATGCAGATGGAAGATGGGCACTAAGACATACAGCTTCCCACATACTTGCACAGGCAGTTAAAAGACTTTATCCAAATGTTAAATTAGCAATAGGTCCAGCAATAGATAATGGATTCTACTATGATTTTGATGCAGATTTTGCTATTACACCAGATATGCTTGCTGAAATTGAAAAGGAAATGGAAAAAATTATAAAAGAGGATTATGAACTTGAAAGATTTGTGCTTTCAAGGGAAGAGGCAATAAAGTTAATGAAGGAAAAGAATGAAGATTATAAAGTAGAATTAATCGAAGAGCTTCCAGAAGGAGAGGAGATATCCTTCTACAAGCAGGGAGAATTTGTTGACCTATGTGCAGGTCCACACGTGCCATCAACAGGAAGAGTTAAGGCTATAAAGCTTCTTTCAGTAGCAGGAGCATATTGGAGAGGCGATGAAAAGAATAAGATGCTTCAAAGAGTTTATGGTACAGCCTTTACTAAAAAAAGTGAGCTTGATGCATACTTAAATATGCTTGAAGAGGCTAAAAAGAGAGACCATAGAAAGTTAGGTAAAGAATTAGAACTATTTGCAATAATGGAGGAAGGCCCAGGATTCCCATTCTTCTTGCCAAAGGGTATGGTGGTTAGAAATGAACTTGAAAACTTCTGGAGACAAGTACATCAAAAGAATGGATATAAAGAAATAAAGACTCCTATAATATTAAATGAAGCACTATGGCATCGTTCAGGACACTGGGATCACTACAAAGAAAATATGTATTTTACAAAGATAGATGAACAGGATTATGCAGTAAAACCAATGAACTGCCCAGGTGGTATCTTAGTATATAAGAGTCAAATGCATAGCTATAGAGAATTACCACTTAGACTCGGAGAGCTTGGACTTGTACACAGACACGAAATATCAGGTGCACTACATGGACTTATGAGAGTAAGATGCTTTACTCAAGATGATGCTCATATATTTATGCTTCCATCACAAATAAGGGATGAAGTTTTAGGTGTAATCAACTTGATTGACCATATTTACAAGCTATTTGGATTTGAATATCACGTTGAATTATCAACAAGACCAGAGGATTCAATGGGAAGCGATGAGGATTGGGAAAATGCAACAAATGCACTAATTGATGCATTAAATGCAGCAGGACTTGAGTATAAGATAAATGAAGGTGATGGAGCCTTCTATGGACCAAAGATTGACTTCCATCTTAAGGATTGCTTGGGAAGAACATGGCAATGCGGAACTATACAACTTGATTTCCAAATGCCAGAAAGATTTGATTTACACTACATAGGAGAAGATGGAGAAAAGCATAGACCTGTAATGATACACAGAGTTATATTTGGAAGTATTGAGAGATTTATAGGAATATTAATTGAACACTATGCAGGTGCCTTCCCAACTTGGCTTGCACCAGTTCAAGTTAAGATACTTCCTGTAACAGATAGAGCAAATGAATATGCAAAAGAACTTGAGGAAAAGCTAAAGGATAATGGTATAAGAGTTGAAACAGATTTAAGAAATGAAAAGATAGGATATAAGATTAGAGAGGCACAGCTTCAAAAGGTACCATATATGATAATACTTGGTGATAAGGAAGTAGAGGCAGCAAATGTTTCAGTACGTTCAAGAAAAGATGGAGATATGGGTGCTATGGCGGTTGAAGAATTTATTTCAAAGATAAGAGAAGAAATAGATAAAAAAATAAGTACATTATAAAAATCTATTGACATATAATAAATAGTATGTTATATTAATTAAGTGTTAAGTAGAAGCCATCCGCTTCTCACCTTACGCCAAGGGTAGTAAGGTTAGGATTTAGTGGTAAGTTGAATGTCTGCGGATGGAGTATGTCCATCCGCTTTTGTTTTGTAATAAATTAGGAGGTGAATGTTATTAATAAAGAACATTTAATCAATGAAGAAATTAGAGCTAAGGAGCTTAGAGTTGTTACTGCAGATGGAGAGCAGCTTGGAATAATGCCAACTAAGCAGGCACTTGAGATAGCTGAAGCAAGACAGCTTGATTTAGTATTAATAGCTCCAAAGGCAGAACCACCAGTTGCTAAGATAATGGACTATGGAAAGTTCGTATATGAGCAACAAAAGAAGGAAAAGGAAGCTAAAAAGAAACAAAAACAAATTACAGTAAAGGAAGTAAGAATAACTCCAAACATAGAAGAACACGATTTGAATGTAAAGGCTAAAAATGCTGAAAAGTTCTTAAAGGATGGAGATAAGGTAAAGGTTACTGTAAAGTTTAGAGGAAGAGAAGCTGACTATGCTCACTTTGGTGAAGAAATTTTAAATAGATTTTATGAAAAGATTAGAGAAGTTGGACAAATAGAAAAGCCAGCTAAATTAGAAGGTAAAAATATGACAATGGTTATAGCACCAAAGAAAGGTTGAAAATAAGAGAGGAGGAAACAACTATGCCTAAAATGAAAACTCATAAGGGTGCAGCAAAAAGATATAGAAAAACTGGAAATGGAAAGTTCAAGAGAGCACACGCTTTCAAGAGACATATCCTAACTAAGAAGTCATCTAAGAGAAAGAGACAACTAAGAAAAGGAACTTACGTTGCTAAGACTGAATTCAAGATTGTAAGAAAGTTACTACCATACGTATAAGAGGCAAAGGAGGTTTAAAAAATGGCAAGAGTTAAGAGAGCAGTTCATTCACATAAAAGACGTAGAAAAATATTAAAACTTGCAAAGGGATACTATGGTGCAAAGAGCAAGAATTACAGAATTGCTAAGCAAGCTGTAATGAGAGCACTAAGCACAGCATATGTAGGAAGAAAGTTAAAGAAGAGAGACTTCAGAAAGCTTTGGATAGCAAGAATAAATGCAGCTGCAAGAGCAAATGGACTTTCATACTCAAAGTTCATAAATGGACTAAAGCTTGCTGGAATTAACATCAACAGAAAGATGCTTGCTGAAATAGCTGTTAATGATGAAGCAGCTTTTGCAGAATTAGTAAATATAGCTAAAGAAAAGGTAAATGCATAATATAAAACAATCTAAAAGGCCTGATTTTCAGGTCTTTTAGCTTTTGTATAAAATATAATTTTTTTGGTATTATACTTAAGTAGTATAATATTGGAGGTTAATTTAAAATGTTTATAAAAGAGAAGATAGACGGAATAAAGTTTTATAGATTTCAACCTGTTCAGGTATTAGCATTGGGTTTTGCTGCTGTAATTTTATTAGGAGCTATATTGCTTTCTCTACCTATATCATCAAGAGACGGTAACCCTACTAATTTTATAGATGCTCTATTTACATCAACTTCAGCAGTTTGCGTTACAGGATTAGTTACAGTAGATACTGGTACACATTATAGCCTATTTGGACAAATAGTTATTATGCTATTGATCCAGACAGGTGGATTGGGATTTATGACCTTTGCGACATTAATCGCTTTAATTTTAGGTAAGAAGATATCTCTTCGTGAAAGGCTTATAATGCAGGAGGCATATAATACCTTTAATATACAGGGAGTAGTTAAGCTTGCACTTTATGTTATGGGAATAACATTTTCAATAGAGCTTATAGGAGCATTAATTTTATCAACCCAGTTTATACCTCAATATGGACTTTTAAAGGGATTATACTTTGGACTATTTCATTCAGTTTCATCATTTTGTAATGCAGGGTTTGACCTTATAGGTAATTTTCAAAGTTTAACTCCATATGTTGATAATACAGTTATAAACTTAACAATAATGAGCTTAATTATAATAGGTGGAATAGGTTTTGCGGTTTTAACAGAGGTTATAAACTATAGAAAAACAAGAAGGTTATCTTTACACGCTAAAGTTGTTCTGTCTGCAACAGCTTTTTTAATAATAAGTGGAGCTATTGGGTTCTTCTTATTGGAATATGCGAATCCTAAAACCTTAGGAAGTTTAAATATAAAAGGCAAAATATTAGCAAGTTTATTTGCTTCTGTTACTCCAAGAACAGCAGGTTTTAATACAATATCAACATCGGATATGACTACAGCAGGTAAGTTTTTAACAATAGTATTAATGTTTATAGGTGCATCTCCTGGTTCAACAGGTGGAGGTATAAAAACATCTACAGCATTTTTACTTTTTATGACTGTTGTTGCAGTTGTACAGGGTAAAGAGGATACGGAAATTTATCAAAAGAGAATAAATAAAAGTTATGTCTATAGGGCACTTGCAATAGCATTAATAAGCTTTACAATAGTAACATTTGTTACAATGGTATTATCAATAGTACAGCACGGAGATTTTATTGAATATTTATATGAGGCAACATCGGCCTTTGCAACTGTAGGATTAACTTTAGGGCTTACTACAAGGCTAACCTTAATTGGAAAGATTATAATTATAATAACAATGTACATAGGAAGAGTAGGACCGCTTACAATTACAATGGCAATTGCTCATAAACAGCAAACAACAACAAGCTTAATTAGATACCCTGAGGACAAGATATTAATTGGCTAATTGGGAGGTTTATAAAAATGAAATCAAAACAGTTTGTAGTTATAGGACTTGGAAGGTTTGGCTCAAGTATAGCAAAGACGCTTTATTCATTAGGTCACGAGGTATTGGCAATAGATATTGATGAAGAGGTTGTACAGGATATTTCAGATCACGTAACACATGCAGTTCAGGCAGATGCTACAGATGAAGCAACTTTAAAGTCACTTGGAATAAGAAATTTTGATATTGCAGTTATAACAATAGGTTCTGATGTACAATCAAGCGTACTTGTGACGCTTCTTGTAAAGGAACTTGGTGTAAAATATGTAATAGCAAAGGCACAAAATGAACTTCACGCAAAGGTTTTATATAAAATAGGTGCAGATAGGGTTGTATTCCCAGAAAGAGATATGGGAATTAGAGTAGCACATAATTTATGTTCGTCTAACATATTAGACTATATAGAATTATCACCTGATTATAGCATTATGGAAGTTACAGCACTTGAGGAATGGGAAGATAAGACTTTAAAGGAACTAAATTTAAGAACAAGATACGGAATAAATATAATGGCTATAAAGAGAGGAAATGATATTAACATATCTCCAGCTGCAGAAGATACAATAAAAAAGGGAGATATTCTGGTTGTAATTGGTGGAACTGATGATATAAAAAATATAGAGATGCAAAGGATGTAATTTGTATGATTTTGAAAAGGGATAGCAGTCTTGTAAAAAATGCACTTAAGCTAAAGCAGAAAAAGTATAGAGAGTTGGAAAACAAGTTTTTAGCCGAGGGTATTAGGTTTGTTGAGGAGGCTATTTTGGAAGGTTTAGTTGACCATATTTTTTATAGTAGTCAAATATATGAATTAAAAGGTAATGAGAGAGTTCTTGATAATAATATACCAAAGTATGAAGTAGATGAAAAAACTATAAAGGAATTAACAAATACAACAACACCTCAAAGTGTAGTTGCTGTAGTTAATAAACCTAATGTAAAATTAAAAAACGATTTGAATTTTGTTGTATTAGTTGACAGGGTGCAGGACCCTGGAAACTTGGGAACAATAATTAGAACCTGCGATGCTGCAAATGTTGATGCAGTCTATATAGTTAAGGGAACGGTAGATGTTTATAATGATAAAACCTTAAGGTCAACAATGGGTTCTATTTTTCATCTACCTATAGTTTATTTTGATTCCTTTAAGGAGGCGGCAGAGGATTTATATATTAGAGGATTTAATATATATGCCTCAACTTTAGATGGAGAAAATGTTTATAAAACTGATTTCAAGGGAAAAACAGCAATAGTTATAGGTAATGAAGCAAATGGTATGTCTAAAGAGGATATAATGCTCTGTAATAAAAAAATAAAGATACCTATGCTTGGTAGGGCAGAATCCTTAAATGCTTCCATTGCAGCAGCTATAATTATATATGAAGTTGTAAGACAAAGATTATAAATACATATTTACACTTAAATAGATGTTGTGTTATAATAAGCAAAAAAAGTAAAGGCTGTGAAGGAGGCAAGTAGGCTAATACCCTGCACAGGGAGGATAAGCCATAGATTGAGAGCTTATCTGCAGAAGGATTAGTTGAAGTTTCCCTCTGGAGCTTTCTGCTTGAAATAATAGTAGGGCAGAACGGTGTAACCGTTATTTTAATGAGTGGGCCATTTTGGCCAATTAGGGTGGTACCGCGAAGATTTCCCTTCGTCCCTTTTTGGGATGGAGGGTTTTTTGTTTGGAAATTTAAATAGAAAGGAGTAGTAAAATGAGGGAAAAGCTACAACAAATAAAGGAAGAAGCACTTTTGAAGCTAAAAGAATGCCAAAATAGTCAAATGTTAGACGAATTAAGAGTTAAATATCTTGGAAAAAAGGGAGAGCTTACAACTATTTTAAGAGGAATGGGGCAGCTATCACCAGAGGAGAGACCAATAGTAGGAAAAATAGCAAATGAAGTAAGAGAAGAGATTGAGGCAGCAATTGAGGAGACATTAAAGGAAATAAAACAAAGGGAAAAGAATTTAAGACTTTCAATGGAAACTATTGACGTAACTATGCCTGGTAGGGCAAATAGAATAGGTGGACTACACCCACTTACTAAGGCATTAGATGAGATAAAGGAAATATTCATTGGGATGGGATTTTCAATTGCAGAAGGTCCTGAGGTTGAACTTGACTATTATAACTTTGAGGCACTAAACATACCAAAGAACCATCCAGCAAGGGATGAACAGGATACCTTCTACATAAACCAAAATGTAGTTTTAAGAACACAAACATCACCTGTTCAAATTAGAGTAATGGAAAATAAAAAGCCTCCAATAAGAATTATTGCACCAGGTAGAGTTTATAGGTCAGATACTGCAGATGCAACACATTCACCAATTTTCCATCAAGTAGAGGGACTTGTTGTTGATAAGGGAATTACTATGGCAAGTTTAAAGGGAACATTAGATGCCTTTGCTAAGAGAATGTTTGGAGAAAAGACAAGAACTAAATTTAGACCTCACCATTTCCCATTTACAGAGCCTTCTGCTGAGGTTGATGTATCCTGCTTTGTTTGTGGCGGGATAGGATGTAGAGTATGTAAAGGTTCAGGTTGGATTGAAATATTAGGATGTGGAATGGTTCATCCAGATGTATTAAGAGCAGGCGGAATAGACCCAGAGGTTTATAGTGGTTTTGCCTTTGGACTTGGACTTGAGAGAATTGTAATGATTAAATATGGAATAGATGATATTAGGCTATTCTATGAAAACGATGTAAGATTTCTAAAGCAGTTCTAAGGAGGGATAGTATGAAGGTTCCATTTAATTGGCTACTTGAATATGTAGATTTAGATAAAGATATAAATGAAGTTGCAGAAAAGCTAACTTTAACGGGTTCAAAGGTAGAGGAAGTTATAGAAAAGGGTAAGGAAATAGATAAAGTAGTAACAGGAAAAATAATAAAGACAAAAAAACATCCAAACGCAGATAAATTAACAGTATGTCAAGTAGACGTAAAGGATGAAGTTATACAAATAGTAACAGGTGCTGATAATATTAAAGAGGGAGATATAATTCCTGTTGCACTTCACGGTTCAACACTTCCAGGTGGTGTAAAGATTAAAAAGGGAAAACTTAGAGGTGTTGAATCTAATGGAATGTTATGTTCAGAGGCAGAACTTGGACTTGCAGATGAGGATTCAGTTCACGGTATTATGATATTAGATGAAAACACACCAATTGGTGTAGATATTAAGGAGATACTTGGACTAAATGGTGGAGTAATTGATTTTGAAATAACATCAAATAGGGCAGACTGTTTTTCAGTATATGGAATAGCAAGGGAGACAGCAGCCTCCTTTGGATGTGAACTTAAGAAGTTGGATTTAACTTTTAATGAAAATAGTGAAAATATAGAGGATTTTTTAAAGGTTGAAGTTAAAACTCCTCTATGTAGAAGATATATGGCAAAGATGATAAAGAACATAAAGGTTGGGCCTTCACCTGAATGGATGCAGGCAAAACTACAAGAAGCAGGGGTTAGACCAATAAATAATGTAGTTGATATTACAAACTATGTAATGTTAGAACTTGGACAGCCAATGCACGCCTTTGATTATGAAAATATAGAGGGCAAAAAAATAGTCGTTAAGATGGCAGAGGATGAAAGGTTCACTACGTTAGACGGAGTCGAAAGACAACTTGATAGTTCAATGATAACAATAAATGATGCACAAAAGACGATTGCAATTGCTGGTGTGATGGGAGGACAAAACTCTGAGGTTACAGAGGAGACAAACACAATAATACTTGAGTGTGCAAGCTTTGATGGAGTAACAACAAGACTAACATCAAAGAGATTGGGGCTTAGAACAGAGGCATCATCAAGATTTGAGAAGGATTTAGATCCAAATCTTGTTGAAACTGCACTAAAGAGGGCCTGTCATTTATTTGAAACATTGAAGGTTGGAGAAGTTGTAGGTGGGGTTATCGACTGCTATGAACAAAAATTAGAGCCTCACTATGTCAAGGTTAGCCCAAAATGGGTAAATGATTTCTTAGGAACAGATATAGTAGTTCAAGATATGGTTACTATGCTACAACGTCTTGATATGGAGGTTGAAGTAAAGGATGAGCTTATAATAAAGGTTCCAACCTTTAGACAGGATGTTAAGATAAAAGAGGATGTTGCAGAAGAAATAGCAAGACTTTACGGTTATGATGTAATACCTACACAAAAGATTGTAGGTGAGGCTGTAGAGGCTGAAATGACAAAGGAACAAAAACTAATTGAAGCTGTAAAAAGAACTATGGTTTCATCAGGGTTATATGAGACTTTAACATACTCCTTCTTTAGTCCAAAGGTATTCGATAAGATTAACTTATCTTATGATAGTGAGCTTAGAAATGTAGTAACTATATCCAATCCTTTAGGTGAAGACTTTAGCGTTATGAGAACAACTTTAATTCCATCAATGCTTGAGGTTATGCAAAGAAATATTTTGAGGGATAATAAGGAAATTGGATTATTTGATATAGGTAAAGTTTATTTAAATGTTGGTAAGGAATTACCTGATGAAAGATATAAGCTTTGTGTAGCAATTGCAGGAGATGTAGATTTCTTTAATCTAAAAGGAATTGTGGAAAACCTAATTAATGTTTTATCAGTAGATAAGGCAGAATTTGAGAGGGAAACTGAAAATAGCATATTCCATCCAGGAAGATGTGCAAAGCTTTTAGTTAGAAAAAGATATGCTGGTGTTTTAGGGGAAGTTCATCCAGATGTTTTAGAAAACTACGATTTAGAAACAAGAGTATATATTGCAGAAATTGATTTAGCAACATTGTTTGAAGCAGCAAAGATGGAAAAGAAATATAAGCCACTACCGAAGTACCCAGCTGTTTTAAGGGATATAGCTCTTTTAGTTAAGGATGAGGTTGAAGTTAAGAAGATTGAAGATATAATGTTAAAGCAGGGCAAGGGAATTATTGAAGAAATAAAGCTTTTCGATGTATATAAGGGTAAACAAATACCAGAAGGATTCAAGAGTGTTGCTTACTCAATTATCTATAGAGCTGAGGACAGAACTTTGACAGATGAGGAAATAAACAAAGTTCACAATGCAATTGTAAAGGAACTTGAGGAAAGGCTTGAGGCAAAACTTAGATAGGATATCCTATCTAAGTTTTTTTTATAGAAAACAAAAAAAGGTATAGTAATGTAAAATAAATTAATGTAAAATATAAGTAATTAAGTCTATCTAAACTTGAAAGGGTGCTTGGTATGGTAAATAAAGTTGTTGTTAAGATAAATGGCGTAGAATATACTTTAATGGGAGAAGACTCAGAGGATTACTTATTTTCCATTGCAAATTTTGTTGATAAAAAGATTAAAGAAATACTCTCAAGCAATCCAAAACACAATACTACATCCTCTGCGGTTTTAACTGCTTTGACGGTTACTGATGAGATGTTTAAGTTAAAGAAGGAAATGGAAAAGTTGAGACAGAGCACTGTTGTTCCGACTGAAAAATTAAGAGAGGCAGAAGAAAGATATAGAGCATTATACGAAGAATTTAAAAGAGTAGTAGATGAAAACAACTCTGCAAAATCCAAACTTGAAGAGGTAGTTTTAAAGGAAAGGGAATACAGTGAAGGTATAAATAGGTTAAAGGCAGATTATGAAGAGAAAATAAAGGAGTATGAGGCACTTTTAAAGGAAAATGCATACCTAAGAGAAAGAAACGAAGAAGCAGAAAGAGAGCTAAAGGAAACTAAAGAGATGTTAAGTAGTGTTAAGGAGCAGTTACTTGAAAGTCAGATTGAACTTGTAAGGGTAAAAAAGGATTTAAAGGATTTTAAAGAACTTCAAAGTAAAAAGAGGAGTGTATAGGGGCGTGTAGCCCTTTTTTGGTACATAAAATTTAAAATTTATGAATATATATAATACATAGCAAGTATTTTGGTATATTTATGAATTTAGTACAGTCTAAAATTATAAAGTCTCGTTATAATAAAAGTCATTTAATTATAGATAAAAAAATACCCTTTGAAGGCGGAGTAAAAATAAAAAATTTAATTTCACATAATGAAACAGTTAAAGTAAAAAGTGTAAAAAGAAATACTAAGTATTTTGATATTGAGCTATTTATTGAGTGTATTTTAACACTTGAGGTATTAAGCGATAATATACTTGAAAAATATACACTAACATATAATTTTGAAAATAATGTAAAGGTATTTAAGGAATATTTCGAACCAAGTGTAGCATTTTTAGATTTTATTGAGCTTGATTATGTTATTAAGTTAAAAAAAGTTAATTTTAAATATGATATAAATATAGACTATGATACTTTATCTATTTTAGGTGAATGTTTTATTGTTATTAATCTTTTGGTGGAGAGGTGCCTTATGCTAAAGGAAATAAATGAAATGCAGGCATATTTACAGGTTGCTGCTGGGCTTGATGATATGGACATAAAGGATGTTATAGGTAATTTAGACAATATAGTAAAAACATTATCTAATAGACTAAATGAAATAGAAGAAGAAAATCATTTTTTAAAAAGAGAAATAGAGAGACATAAGGCTGAAATTGGTGTGTTGAATTCTGAATTGCAAAATGAAAAGATAAAGAATATGAATTTGTCTTTAGAGTGTACAAGGCTTACTGAAAGGATAAAGGACTTAGAGGAAAAATTGGACAAGGAAAGAAAAAAGTGTTCATTATTAGAGATAGAGAATGCAAGGGCACTTGATGAAATAAAAAGGCTAAAAAAAGAAAGAACTGAAATAACGAGCGAGCTTCAAAGGGAGAAGATAGGTTTAGGGAAAAAAATAGTTGAGTTTTTAAAAAAATAGGGCAAAGGCCCTATTTTTTTGTGTCAATTCAAAACAATTTTGAATATTATATAATAAACCATGCTTTGGAGGATGGAATATTGGTACGTAAAGAACCAAATCAAGTTCAATATGAGTTTAACACAGGATGGCAAAAGGTAATTAAATCTCAAAGCGAAAGCATATTTGATGATATTAATAGTAAGCTAAAAAAGATTGATATAGAGATGGAGGAGCTAAAAAAACAGGTAGATACATTAAAGAAAATGAATTTAGAGAATTTAAAAAGAGAATATAATGAAAAGGATGAAATCATAGGTGATTTAAAAAATAATATAAATGATCTAAGTGTGGCTGTTGATGATTTTAAAAAGAACATAGAGGATTTATTGAACGAGGTAAATAATCGTGTAGATGAACAGAGAAGGCTTTTTGATTCACAAATACTTATGCTAAACGAAACAATAAAGCTTATACTCGATAAAATAAATGAATTAGATAAAAAAAGTTCAGGTTTCTTTAGGTTTTTTGGAAGATAAAATCACACAAAATATATAACTTGCATAGTATAAATTAGAATTTGAATTTATGGAATAATTTAGGGAGGGAAATATAATGGAGGACCTCTTAAGGAATGGAACACCACAACAGCTCGATATTTATGTAAAGAGGATATTGGCAAAGTATGCAAATGAAGAACAGATATTATTTGCAGAAGAGATTGCAGGTACCCCACCAGCTCCAAATGATAAAAAAGTTCCACTTCACTTCTGTATTGACAAAAAGCTTGTTGGAGAAGATGCATATGGAATAAAATGCATTAATGAAGTTAAAATAACTGATTGGACTGCGACACAGGAGATTATTTGTAACCACAAGGCAAGACTTACAATAACATTTAAAGTAGTACTCTGGGTAAAATATGAAGACAACAGCTTCGGTATAGTAGTTCTTCCTGACGATGTATATAAGCCATATCCAAATGCATCATTTATTTCAGCAATGAATGTACCACAGACTATAGGTTATGGTGAAACATTAGAAATAATAGGAATTGGAACAAATCCAAAATTTAAGTGGGTAAAGGATGTACCATTAACTGAATTTGATGCACCTATTCCTCCTGAGTGCTTTGATGATCCAACTATACAATCACATCTGTTAATTAAAGCAGTAAAACCTGAATACGATATTTTAAACGACTGCCCATATACAACTCACGCTGTAGGTCATTCTTCAACTGGTGAGACTTGGGAACTAAATGGTATTCATGCACCACAGGGAGCAACAGAAGTTTTACTCAGCATATTTGTAGATGTTCTTGATAAATTAGGAGTAGACCAAGATATTCTAATAGAAGGAATACCTCTTGATTGCTAAAAAGGCTGCTTATGCAGCCTTTTTATAATGCAAATAATAATTATATTAGTATAAAAATAAGCCTTCCTATTTATTAGAATTGTAAAATAGGATAAATAGTGTATAATTAAGTTGTTACAATTGTTAAGGGAGAGATATTTATGTTGGAACTTTTGGCACCAGCGGGTGATATGGAGAGTTTAAAGGCAGCTGTTTTAAATGGAGCAGATGCTGTTTATTTAGGTGGAAAGGAATTTTCTGCAAGACAGAGTGCAGCAAATTTTGATAGAGTAGAACTTATTGAGGCAGTTAGATTTTGCCACGCATATAATGTTAAGGTCTATGTTACTATAAATACTCTTTTAAAAAACACAGAATTAAAGGGAGCCCTCGATTATGCGTCCTTTTTATATTCAATTGGTGTTGATGCAGTTATTGTACAGGATTTGGGTTTTTTACATCTTTTAAGAAGGTATCTTCCTAATTTTGAAGTTCACGCAAGTACTCAAATGACTGCTCATAATTTAGATTCAGTTGAGATGCTCTATGATTTAGGGGTGAAGAGGGTTGTACTATCAAGGGAGCTATCACTTGACGAAATTAAATATATATCTAAAAACACAAGGGCAGAGCTTGAAATGTTTGTACACGGAGCACTTTGTATAAGTTTTTCAGGACAGTGCCTTATGAGCAGTATAATAGGAGGACGAAGTGGTAATCGTGGAAGATGTGCACAGCCTTGTAGATTAGAGTATAGCCTTAACAACAAAAGGGCATACCACTTAAGTCCCAAAGATTTATCAACCTTAGAATTTATAGATAAAATAAAGGAGCTTGGTGTGTATTCTTTAAAAATAGAAGGAAGAATGAAGAGACCAGAATACGTTGCAACAGTAGTTTCAGCCTATAGAGCGGCTATTGATGGAAAACTTGAAAAATCCCATATAAAGGATGTAACACAGATATTTAATAGGGGAGGATTTACCTCTGCCTTTATGTTTAAAAGGCAAGGCAGTGAAATGATGAGTTATAAAAAGCCAAGAAACTGGGGTACATATCTTGGAAGGGTTACTAATGTTAGGGGCGATTTTGCAAGAGTAAAGCTTGATGCCCCACTGAATGATGGTGATGGTGTTGAAGTTTTTGATAGAGGTGTTGGTGTTGTTGTTGCAAATATGAAAAAGGATGGTAAGGTTGTTAAAAGTGCATCACAGGGACAAGAGGTTGAGTTTTATTTAAAGGGAGCAAAGAGGGGAGATATACTCTATAAAACATCCGATGCAGAGCTTATAGATAGAGCTAAGGAGAGCTTTTCAGGGAAGGATGTTGAGAGAGTGCCTATTGATGCTTATATAAAGGTAAAGAAGAATGAAGATATTGTTTTAAGAATTAGGGATATATATGGAGATGAGGTTGAAGTTAAATCAGAACCACCAGAGGTTGCGATAAATAAACCGATTACTTTAGAAAAATTAAAGGACAGCTTATCAAAGACTAAGGATACACCCTATTTATTAACAAATTTAACTGCAGATTTAGATGAAGATGTAATAATTTCTGTTTCAAGGATTAATTCTATAAGAAGAGAAGGGATTGAAAAGCTCTTAGACAAAAAACAAAATAAAAGGGAAGAAATAAAAATACATTTTAATTTAGAAAAGAAAATTAAGAAGGATAAAATGAATTTAATATTAATAACAGGAAGACAGGATATTGTTGAGGGTGTTTATGATTATTTTGATGAAGTTTACTTTGGAGGAGACAATCTTAGAATAAATAATGGAGATATTGAATCATTAATTAATAAAGGTATTAATGTTAATTTATGGATACCAGAAATTGTATTAGAGGAAGAAAAGAAAATTAAAGAGGAAATACTAAGCTTAAAGGATAACGGTGTGAAATCAGCTCTTTGTGGTAATTTAGGTATGTATAAGTATTTAATAGAAAAAGGGTTTGATGTAAAGCTTGATAAGGGTTTTAATATTTTTAATTCGGTTTCAACTGAGGTACTTAATAATGCAGGAAGTCTTATATCATATGAATTAAACCTAAAGGAAATAAAGGATTTAGTAGAATGTACAAATGCAGATACAATGCTCTTTATATATGGTAGAATAAAAATGATGGTATCAAGACAGTGCTTCATTGGAAGCTCAAAAGATGAAGGAAGAGAGGAATGTGGGTTAGTATGTCAAAATAAAATACATTATCTAAAGGATAGAATGAATGAGGAGTTTTTAATTGTGCCAGATAGATACTGTAGAAATCATATTTATAATTCAAAGGTTTTATGTATGTTGGAGGACATAAGAGAAATACAAAAAACAGGAGCAAAATATTTAGTTGTACAGTTTTTAGATGAAAAGGTTGACGAGGCAAGGAAAATATCAAGGGCCTTTAGAGAGGCTGTTGATATGCTAAACCATAGTGAATTTATGCAGACAGACAGCATAAAAGAAGTTTTAGATATGCTAAAGGGGAAAATAACTAAAGGACATTATTATAGAGGTGTTTTATAAGGAAGGATGGGTTTATATGAACGAAAAGACTTTTAGGATACTTGAGTTTAATAAAATAATTGATATGCTTCAGATGAGGGCTACAACTGAAATTGCAAAAAAAATGATAAGAGAGCTAAAGCCCTCAAGTAATATTCACGAGGTTAGAGAAAGACTTGAGGAAACAAAGGAAGGTTTTGAGGTTGTTTTAAAGTGGGGTAGTTTACCTATTAGTGTTACCTATGACTTGCAGGATACTTTAAAGAGGGCAAAGATGGGATATACTCTTCAACCTATAGAGCTTTTGAGGGTAAATGCACTATTAAGATGTACAAGACAACTTAAGGAGTTTATGAAGGATGGTAACAAGCAGGAAATATGCCCTATTATATATGAAATAATCGATTCATTGGCTACAATAAAGGGACTTGAAAATGAGATTGAAACAAAGATAATAAGCGAATCAGAAATATCAGATAGAGCAAGTGAAAAGCTATATAGCATAAGAAGAGCAATAAGGGACAAAAATGCAAAGGTTAAAGAAAAACTTCAGTCAATGCTTCAGAGCTATTCTAAATATCTTCAGGATCCAATTATAACATTAAGAGGAGATAGATATGTTCTTCCTGTAAAGGCTGAATTTAAAGGAAGCGTTCCAGGCCTTGTACACGATCAATCTGCAAGTGGTTCAACTCTTTTTATTGAGCCTATGGCTGTAGTTGAACTTAACAATGAAATTAAGGAGCTTATGCTTAAGGAAAAGCAGGAGATTGAAAGAATTCTCTATGAACTAAGCGTAAAGATTGCAGATAATGCAGATATGTTAGAACATAATAATCTAAACATAGGCTACATCGACTTCATATTAGCAAAGGGAAGATTTGGACTTGATTTAGATGCATCAATTCCTGAGATTAATCAAAGAGGTCTTATTAATTTAAAAAGGGCAAGGCATCCTTTGATAGATAAGGAAGTGGTAGTACCAATTGATGTTAAATTAGGGGATACCTACAGGGCACTTGTTATAACAGGCCCTAATACAGGAGGAAAGACTGTTACTTTAAAGACTACAGGACTTTTAACACTAATGGCAATGACAGGACTTGCAATACCAGCCTCCTCTGGTTCGCAGGTATCTGTGTTTAATAAGGTGTTTGCAGATATTGGAGATGAGCAAAGTATAGAACAGAGCCTATCAACCTTTTCCTCTCATATGACAAATATAGTAAACATATTAAAGGAAGTAGATGAAACATCACTAATTCTTGTGGATGAGCTTGGAGCTGGAACAGACCCAACAGAGGGAGCAGCCCTTGCGATGTCAATACTTGAGTATATATTTGAAAAGGGTGCAAAGATAGTTGCAACCACCCATTATAGCGAACTTAAGGTTTTTGCTATGGAGAAGGAAGGTTTTGAAAATGCAAGTGTAGAATTTGATGTTGAAACCTTAAGACCAACCTACAGGCTTTTAATTGGAATTCCAGGAAAGTCTAATGCCTTTGAAATATCAAAAAGGCTTGGGTTGAGTAATGAAATTATTGAAAATGCGAAGTTAAAGATTTCAAAGGATGCAGCAAGATTTGAGGATGTAATACAGGCACTTCAAAATAAAACTATACAACTTGAAAAAGAATATGAGGAGATTGAAGCAATTAAAAGGGAATCTCTTGAAATAAAGAGGCAGCTTTCTGAAAAGAAGTTTAAACTTGATAGTCAGAGAGAAAATATTATAAAAAAGGCACAGGATGAGGCAAGAAGAATACTGCAGCAGGCAAAATATGAGGCAGATTCAATAGTAAAGGAACTTGTTGAACTTAAGAAAAACAGTGAAGCAGTCTCTTTAAAGCAGGCAGAAGAGGCAAGAAGAAAGCTTAAGGAAAATATTGATGAATTAAATAAGAAGTCCATTGAAAAGAAGGAGGAAGAATTTGAAGCATTAGAGGATGTTAACGTGGGAGATGAGGTATTTGTAACAACAGTTTCACAAAAGGGGGTTGTTCTATCAAAGCCAGATTCAAAGGGAGAAGTACAGGTACAAATAGGCATTATAAAGATGAATGTTCCTTTGAATAAACTAAAGAGGGTAGAACAGGATAAAAAGGAAGTTAAAAAATCAGGAGTTACTAATATAATAAAACAAAAGGCACAAAATATATCAGCGGAAATTGATTTAAGAGGACAGACAGTAGATGAGGCATTATACAATTTAGACAAGTATTTAGATGATGCATATCTTGCTGGACTTAATTTTGTAAGAATCATACACGGTAAAGGAACTGGAGCCTTAAGAGAGGGAATAAAGCAGGAACTAAGAAAGCATCAATATGTAAAATCAATGCGTTCGGGAGATATAAATGAAGGTGGAAGTGGAGTAACAATTGTTGAATTAAAATAGAAAAGGAGGGCTGTCTAAGTATCTATATATAGACAGCCCTTTATATATTTCATAAGTATGTTTTTAAATTTATATTAAAATACATTAAGAAAAATTTATATTAAGTTTTTGACTAAATTATTGAAAAGTGTCGAAATATAATATAAATTGTAAAATATCTAAGGAGTGATTTTATGATATTAGTAAGTGCTTGTTTATTAGGTGTATGTTGTAAATACAATGGGGGTGATAATAAAAATCAAAAAGTAGTTGATTTAGTTAAAAAATATAATTTAATACCTGTTTGCCCAGAACAATTAGGAGGACTTAATACTCCAAGGAAGCCAGCAGAAATTACGGCGGAGGATGCAAAAAAGGTTTTAGATGGAATAGGGAAAGTAGTCAATGTTTGTGGGGAAGATGTAACACAAAACTTTGTAAAGGGTGCCTATGAAACTTTAAAATTAGCAAACCTCTATGATGTGAAAATTGCAATATTAAAATCAAAAAGTCCATCCTGTGGATGTGGATTTATATATGATGGAAGTTTTAGTGGCAAATTGAAAAGCGGAAATGGAATAACAACAGAGCTTTTAATTCAAAATGGAATAAAGGTTTATACCGAAGATGATATAGATTATAAAATAATAGAGAAAATTATGAAAATTGATTATTAAAAATTTTTTAAGAAAACTGTGTTGAAATAAATCATTCTTTTTAGTAAAATAAAAGAGTCGAAAAAAGTAAAAAAATATCGAATTACACAGGAAGGAAGGGTAGAATGCAAGCTTTAAAGGAACAAAACTATCAAGTACAGCAAAAAAGAGTTTAGGACTTATTGAAGCAATAGCAGTAGTAATAGGTGTTGTAATCGGTTCAGGTATTTTCTTTAAGCCAGCAAAGGTTTTTACTGATGCAGGAGCACCTGGACTTGGAATTCTTGCTTGGGTAGTAGGTGGAATTATTACAATGGCAGCAGGACTTACTGTTGCAGAAATAGCAGCAGCAATTCCAAAAACAGGTGGATTGTTTGCATATCTTAAGGAATTATATGGAGAAAAGTGGGCCTTTCTATTAGGATGGGTACAGACATTAGTATACATACCAGGTTCAATGGCTGCACTTGGTATAGTATTTGCAACACAAGCAACTGCCTTTGTTAATTTAACAGATTTTCAACAAAAAATATTAGCAGTTGGAGTTATAGGTTTTTTAATGATAGTGAATATGCTTTCAACTAAGTTTGGTGGAAAGCTTCAATCAGTAGCAACAGTAGCTAAGCTTCTTCCAATATTTGTTTTAGTGATATTTGGATTACTTAAAGGCCAAGCTCACAATTTTACTCCAATAGTGTCAGATGCAAGTACAACTGCTGGATTTGGAGCAGCAATACTTGGTACGCTTTGGGCATATGATGGCTGGATAAATGTTGGAAATATTGCTGGAGAAATAGAAAATCCAGGCAAGAACCTACCAAGAGCTATAATAGGTGGACTATTACTTGTTATGGTGGCATATATTACAGTAAATATTGCTTTAATAAACGTGCTTCCAGTTGAACAGATAATGGCTTCTAAAAAGGCTGCATCAGATGTTGCTAAGGTTCTATTTGGTGAAGGAGGAGCAGCATTTATATCAGCTGGAATATTGATATCTATATTTGGTGCTTTAAATGGATATATATTAACTGGTACAAGAGTTCCTTATGCGATGGCAAAGGAAAGACTTTTACCTTATCACGAAGTTTTATCAAAGGAAAATGAAAAGTACGGAACTCCTGTTAATGCTATGGTTTTAACATTTGTTATGACTACAATATATGTTGCAACAGGATCCTTTGATATATTAACAGAACTTGTTGTGTTTGTACTTTGGATATTCTTTACTATGGCTGTTGCAGGCGTATTTATTTTAAGAAAGAATTTCCCACATCTACACAGACCATATGAAGTGCCATTATTCCCAATAATTCCACTTATAGGTATTGCAGGTGGTGTGTTTATACTAATAAATACACTTCTTACAAACACAACATATGCACTTTATGGTGTGGTTGTAACATTAGTTGGACTTCCAGTTTACAAATATCTTAGAAAGAACTAATTAAGCTTAAAAGACTGCCATTTAGGAAAAACCTGAGGCAGTCTTTATTTTTTTATGGTATAATTATGCTAAATGGAAGGGGAGGTGTTATATTGCTTTCTGGAAAAAAAGTTTTTTTAAGGGCAGTTGAGCTTGAGGATTCGAGGATAATATCAGCTTGGCTTAACGACAGGGATACTAATATAAATTTAGATATAATTTACCCATTATCAAGACGTTATGCAGATTCTTATGTTTTATCTTCTGAGGAAGAAGCAAGTAAAAGAATTTTTGTTATTGATAATCAGGATAGAAAACCGATAGGGCTTTTTATAATAGATAAAATAAAATGGGAATATAGAAACTGTGAGATTGGTATAGTAATCTATGATAAAAATCAAAGGGGAAAGGGATTGGGTGAAGATGCATTAAGAACAGGACTTGATTTTATATTTAATGAGATGAATATGAATCTTGTGTATCTTCACGTTTTAAGTGACAATAAAGCAGCATTAAATTTATACAGAAAACTTGGTTTTGAGTTTGAGGGCGAGCTTAGAGATAGAATATATAAGAATGGAAAATATCATAATCTTATAGTTATGAGTAAAAAAAGAGAGGAGGATATAATATGAAAATAGGTTTTATAAGTGATATTCACGGTTATCCTAAAAGGTTTAAAAGGGCAATGGAACTTTTAAAGGATGCAGATGTTGTGCTATGTGCAGGTGATGTTTTATATCACGGGCCAAGAAATCCAATTTTAGAAGGGTATAATCCACAAGGGTTAATAGAGGAGATTAAAAATAACCAAAAAGAACTTATTATTGCAAGAGGGAATTGTGATGCAGAAGTAGATTTAATGGTTTTAGAGTATCCTGTTTTTACTCCAGTTGTATTTTATGAAAAGGATGGAGTAAGATTTATGGTAAATCACGGCCACGAATATAATGATGACGAGATAAAAATGATGATTGATAGATTTAAGATTGATGTTATGGTCTTAGGACATACGCATATAAGAAGATTTGAAAAGTATAAAGACTCTGTAATTATAAATCCTGGAAGCATATCTGTGCCAAAGGGAGATGGTATTCCTTCGTTTGCATATTATGAGGATGGTTACATAGTATTTGTTAATTTAAATAATGGTGAAATAATTGAAAAAAATAAAATATGAATGGGGGAGGAGTTATGGATTATAAAGAAGTATTAAAAAGGGCAAAGGAAAATCTAAATGGTAGCTGTAGAGTTTGTAGTGTTTGTAATGGTAGGGCCTGTGCTGGAGAAGTTCCTGGAATGGGTGGTACAGGTACAGGCAGTGCATTTTTAGCAAACTATGAGGCACTTGATAGAGTTAAAGTTAATATGAGGGTAATTCATAGTGCTAAGGATCCAGATACATCTATAGAACTATTTGGTAAGAAATTAAGAATTCCAGTTATGGCAGCACCGGTATCAGGTACAACTCTTAATATGGGAGGTAAATTTACAGAAAGAGAGTATATTTCCTGGGTAATAAAGGGATGTTTAAGTGGAGGAATTTATCCTATAGTTGGAGATACTGCCGTAGATGCCTTTTTACCAACAAATTTAGAGGAGCTCAAAAAGGTTGGAGGCCAAGGAATTGCAATAATAAAGCCTTGGGAGAACAAAAACATAATTTCAAAGATAAAAATGGCAGAAGATGCTGGTGTATTTGCAGTTGGAGTTGATATAGATGCAGCAGGTCTTATAACCTTAGCACTTTATGGGAAACCTGTAGGTCCTAAAACGGTTGAAGAGATTAGAGAGTTGGTTCAATCAACTAAATTACCATTTATATTAAAGGGAGTTATGACTGTTGAGGATGCAATGTTTGCTGTTGAAACTGGGGCAAGTGCTATTGTTGTATCAAATCACGGTGGAAGGGTATTAGACCATACTCCGGGAGTTGCAGAGGTATTGCCAGAGATTGCAAAGGTTGTAAAGGGCAAGATTACAATACTTGCAGATGGTGGAGTTAGGACAGGTGTTGATGTTCTAAAAATGTTAGCACTTGGTGCAGATGCTGTTTTGATTGGAAGGCCATTTGTAACTGCATCCTTTGGTGGAGGAGAAGAAGGAGTTAGGGCATATATAGACAAAATAGCAGGAGAATTGAAGTCTGCAATGATTTTAACAGGATGTAACAGCATTAGGGATATAGATGAGAGAGTTATAAGATATTAAGGAATATGGAATAAAGAATAATATAATTAATAAATATAGTGATAATTGGTATACAAAAAGCCCAATGAAGGTATTTGATAAGTCTTAGCTTTTTGATTTTGTAAAAGTCCTTAATTTTGTACAGGTGTGCCAAGTTAGTGACCTTTAAGAATGAGGGCATAGCAAGGGTAGGACTTTTTAAACAAAAGCTTAGATTAGTGAAATGAACGAACGATAACAAAACCTTCAAAGGGCTTTTTTTATTATAGCCAAATTAGGTTTGGTTATGATTAGAAGGTATAGTTTTCTACTTCTTATTTGGTTTGATAAGAGATAATTATAATTGCTTTTAGAGGAGCACAACTTTTGTTTTAATCTAATTTTAATTGATTGATAAAAAATTTTTTTTGCTTAAAGTGTGTCAAATAAACTTGGATAGATTTAATGTATTTCTGTACTTTTATAACCTAAAATAAAGTAAATAGGAGTTAAGTAATAATTATTATTGTCAGAAACTTAACAATATTATCTATTTTTTATTAATATAACAGATGGATTTGTGTAATATAACAGATTGCAAAAAGCGATAAAAATAATTGAAAAATAAGCAAAAAAGATATTGATACAGATAACAAAAAGGTATATAATAGACTTAAGAAAGATGTTCTACATAAGGAGGTAATGACTATGAGATTTAATGAATGGCAAGGTTTTGTTGAGGGTCGTTGGACTGAAGAGATAGATGTAAGAGATTTTATACAAAAGAACTATACACCATATGAAGGAGATGCATCATTTTTAGCACCTACTTCAGAAAAGACTACAAAGCTTTGGGAAGAAGCAAAGAAGCTTATAATAGAAGAAATAAAAAAGGGTGTAATAGATGTAGATACTGAAACTGTTTCAGAAGTAAATGCATATAAGCCTGGATATTTAGATAAAGAAAATGAAGTGATTGTTGGTTTTCAAACAGATGCTCCACTTAAGAGAATAGTTAATCCTTGGGGCGGAATAAGAATGGCTGTTCAAGCTGCAGAAGCTTATGGATATAAAGTTAACCAAGAAATAGTAGATATATTTACAAAATATAGAAAGACACACAATCAAGGTGTATTTGACGCCTACACAGATGAAATGAAGCTTGCAAGAAAATCAGGTGTTATAACAGGTCTTCCAGATGCATATGGTAGAGGAAGAATAATAGGTGACTACAGAAGACTTGCATTATATGGGGCAGACTATTTAATAGAAAAGAAACAACAAGATAAGAAAAAGCTTGTTGGGGCAATGACTGAAGAAGTAATTAGACTAAGAGAAGAGTTAACTGAACAAATTAAGGCACTTGAAGAATTAAAGAAGATGGCTGCTTCATATGGTTATGATGTTTCAAAACCAGCAAAGGATGCAAAGGAAGCAGTTCAATGGGTTTACTTTGCATACCTTGCAGCAATAAAACAACAAAATGGTGCTGCAATGTCCCTTGGAAGAGTAAGTACATTCCTTGATATATATATAGAAAGAGACTTAAGAAATGGCGTTATAACTGAAGTTGAAGCACAAGAACTTATAGACCAATTTGTTATGAAGCTAAGAATGGCAAGACACCTAAGAACACCTGAATATAATGAACTATTTGCTGGAGATCCAACTTGGATAACAGAAGCTATTGGTGGTATGGGTGTAGATGGAAGAACACTTGTAACAAAGAACAGCTTCAGATTCCTACACACACTTGTAAATCTTGGTCCTGCACCAGAACCAAATATGACAGTGCTTTGGTCAACTAAACTTCCAGAAAACTTTAAGAAGTTCTGTGCAGAAATGTCAATAAAGACAGACTCAATACAATATGAAAATGACGATGTTATGAGACCAATATTTGGTGATGACTATGCTATTGCTTGCTGCGTATCTGCTATGAAGGTTGGAAAGCAAATGCAATTCTTTGGAGCAAGAGCAAACCTTGCTAAGGCACTACTTTACTCAATAAATGGTGGTGTTGATGAAAAGCTTGGAATGCAAATAGGACCAAAGACAGATATTCCACAAGGTGAATACTTAGATTATGATGACGTAATGAGAAGATTTGATGAGACTATGGAATGGCTGGCAGGCCTTTACGTAAATACTATGAATGTAATACACTATATGCATGATAAGTATGCTTATGAATCACTACAAATGGCACTGCACGATACAGAAGTTGAAAGACTTATGGCCTTTGGTATAGCTGGTCTATCAGTTGCAGCAGACTCATTAAGTGCTATAAAATATGCAAAGGTTAAGCCAATAAGAGTAGATGGAATAGCAGTAGATTTTGAAGTTGAAGGTGAATATCCAAAATACGGAAATGATGATGATAGAGTAGACCAAATAGCAGTTGAGCTTGCAGAAAGATTTATAGAAAAGCTAAAGAAACATGCAACATACAGAAATGCAATACACACACTTTCAGTATTAACAATAACATCAAATGTTGTATATGGTAAGAAGACTGGTTCAACACCAGATGGAAGAAAGAAGGGTGAACCATTTGCTCCAGGTGCAAATCCAATGCACGGAAGAGATATCCAAGGTGCACTTGCATCACTTAACTCAGTTGCAAAGATACCATACACAAGCTGTATGGATGGGGTATCAAATACATTCTCAATACTTCCAGATGCACTTGGAAAGGATATGGAGGAGAGAGTAAATAATCTTGTTGCAATAATGGATGGATACTTTGCACAAAATGCACACCACCTAAATGTTAACGTGTTAAATAGAGAAACACTTATGGATGCTATGGAACATCCAGAAAAGTATCCAACACTTACAATAAGAGTTTCAGGATATGCAGTAAACTTTACAAGACTAACAAAGGAACAACAACTTGATGTTATAAAGAGAACATTCCATGAAAGAATATAAAGGGGAGTAGGAAATGCTAAAGGCAAGAGTTCATTCCATTGAAACAATGGGACTTGTTGATGGACCTGGAATAAGAGTTGTAGTTTTTATGCAGGGATGCAAACTAAGATGTGCCTATTGCCACAACCCTGATACTTGGGATAGAAATGGTGGATTTGAAATAACAGTTGATGAGCTTTTGCAGAAGGTCAAGAGGTATAAAATATATTTTAATCATTCGGGCGGCGGTGTTACACTTTCAGGCGGAGACCCCCTCCTCCAGCCTGAATTTGTAATAGAATTTTTTAGAAGATGTAAAGAGGAAGGAATACACACAACTCTTGATACATCAGGATATGGAATTGGTATGTATGATGAAATATTAAGATATACAGATTTAGTGCTTCTTGATATAAAGCATATTGAAGATGTTGAACATAAAAAGCTTACAGGTTATGATAGGCATGGGTTTTTAGAATTTTTAGATGCGGTTAAAAGAAACAACACAAAGCTTTGGGTAAGACACGTTGTTGTTCCAGGTATAACGGATAAAGAAGAACATATAATGGCTCTTGCTGATTATATTAACACCATCCCAAATGTTGAAAAGGTAGAGCTTCTGCCATATCATGTGCACGGAGTAAATAAATATGCTGAGCTGGGTATGAAGTATAGGCTTGAAGGTGTAGAGCCTCTATCTAAGGAGAGATTAGAGGAGCTGAAAAGTATAATGAATACTAAATTAAAGGATGTCCAAATAAAATAGGATATCCTTTTTAATTTAGGGACAGTTACTTATTTTTAGAACTTATTGATTTTTGTTCTTTGCTAATTGTTGATGTGGGGGTTCGATTAGGATGCCTGTCCTTTTTTAATAAATAGGGACGGTTACTTATTTTTTAATATACTCAAACGATAAGGGGTAAGAGACAACGTTAAAAAATTAATATTATATAGACTTGACTGTTTTTATCAATTATTGATTTAAAGGCACATAGTATATTTTAATTCTATTTAGTATAGTGATATCATAATATTCTTTGTCTTTACCAAATTTATAATTGATGTAAATTTGTTTGAGTTACATATTGTAAAAAATAAGTAACCGTCCCTAATTTTAATGTTTTACTGTACAATAAGTAAAATATAATTTAATATATATAAAAAATGCAGGAGTGATTTTATGGAAAGATATATTATTATTATCTTTAAATTATTGCTGTCCTTTATATTAGGAGGAACTGTTGGTTATGAAAGAGAATTTAAAAATAGACCAGCAGGACTTCGTACACATGTTTTAGTATGTCTTGGTGCTACTTTAGTACAGATAATTTCAATTGACTATTATAAATTAAATTCTATAGTTAATTATGATCCTATGAGGCTTGGAGCCCAAGTCATAAGTGGTATAGGTTTTTTAGGTGCAGGTACTATTTTAAAGGAGGGTGTAAACGTAAAGGGCTTAACTACTGCAGCAAGTATATGGGCTGTTGCTTGTATTGGTCTTGCTGTTGGTTCTGGTCTTTATTTTGAAGGTATAGTTACAACATTATTTATTTATTTTTGCTTAAGGTGGTTTAAGGGGATTGAGAAAAGAATCATTCAAGGTAAAAGATATATTGTTTTTAGTATGATTTTAAAGGATGAACCTGGTGTTATAGGAGAAATAGCAAGTATACTTGGCAAAAAGAAAATTAATATAACTAATATAGAGCTTCAAAAAATAGATGATTATTATGTTGAGGTGGAAATTTCAACAAACCTTATGTATATGCAAAATGCAGGTGAAATAATGGGTTTATTAGAAAGTGTTAAGGGTATTGAGACAATTAAGATGAAGGAGGAATAAACAAAATATTTTAAATATAAAAAATATTTGATAAAATAAGAATAGGTAAATTTATAGGGGGTGAATAACAATGATAAAAAATTTTGATGAATTGATTGAAATTGTAAAGCAACAGCCTAAGATGAAGCTTGCAGTTGCAGCAGCAGAAGATGAAGAGGTACTTTTAGCGGTGGATGAAGCTGCAAAACTTGGATTAATTGATGCAATTCTTGTAGGTAACAGAGAAAAGATATTAAAAATAGCAAATGAACTTAAAATTAATATTGACTCATACGAAGTTATACATACAGATAGTTTAACAGATGCAGCAAGGATTGCTGTATCACTTGTGGCGGATAATATTGCTGATTTTTTAATGAAGGGTTTAATTGGTACAGCAGACCTTCTAAAGGCAGTATTAGATAAGGAGAAGGGGCTAAGAGGTAGTGGGCTTTTGAGTCACGTTATGGTATATAGCGTTCCAACATATCATAAACTTCTTTTTTTAACTGATGGTGGTATGGTTACATATCCAGATCTTTATCAAAAGGTTCAAATAGTAAATAATGCTGTTAAGGTAGCAAAGGCATTTGGAATAAATCCAATTCATGTTGCTCCTCTTTGTGCTGTAGAAGTTGTAAATCCTGATATGCAGGCTACACTTGATGCAGCTGCCTTATCTAAAATGAATCAAAGAGGACAAATAAAAGATTGTGTTATTGATGGGCCATTGGCACTTGATAATGCAATATCAATAGAGGCAGCAAAACATAAGGGTATTGTAAGTCCGGTTGCTGGTCAGGCAGATGTATTGCTTGTTCCAAATATTGAGTCGGGAAACATAATAGGAAAGTCATTAACTTATTTTGCAAAGGCAAAATCTGCAGGGGTTATTATGGGGGGCAAAATGTCCAATAGTTTTAGTTTCAAGAGCAGATACACACGAAGTAAAACTAAACTCCATAGCACTTGGAAGTTTGGTTGCTAATAATAAATAACCTATATGGGGGGATGAGGATGAAAAAAATAATGTCAGGCAATGAGGCGATTGCCAGAGGAGCGTGGGAAGCCGGATGTACATTTGCTGCAGCATATCCAGGTACTCCAAGTACAGAAATATTAGAAAATATAGCCCAATATGAAGAGATTTATTCGGAGTGGTCTCCAAATGAGAAGGTTGCTGTAGAGGTAGCCTGTGGTGCATCAATTGCAGGTGCAAGGGCACTTTGTGCAATGAAGCACGTAGGATTAAATGTTGCTGCTGATCCACTTTTTACAATTGCATATGAAGGAGCAAATGGAGGTTTAGTTATAATTTCTGCAGATGATCCTGGTATGCACAGCTCACAAAATGAACAGGACAATAGATTATATGCACCACACGCAAAGGTTGCAATGATTGAACCTTCAGATAGCCAAGAATGCAAAGATTACATAAAATATGCATTTGAAATAAGTGAAAAGTATGATACTCCAATTTTATTTAGAATTACAACAAGAATTGCCCATAGTAAAGGTGTGGTTGAGCTTTCAGAAAGAGAAGAAGTTGGATTTAGAGATTATGAGAAAAATGTTAAGAAATATGTTATGATTCCAGGAAATGCAAGAATAAAACACGTTGAGGTTGAAGAAAGGTTAAAAAATCTAAAGGAATTATCAAACAATACTCCATTAAATAGAATAGAATGGGGGGATAAAAAAATAGGAATAGTAACAAGTGGAGTTTCTTATCAGTATGCAAAAGAAGTATTTGGTGATAATGCATCATATTTAAAGATAGGATTTAGTTATCCTCTACCAGATGAGTTGATAAGAAACTTTGCAGAAGAAGTTGAAAAGTTATATGTAATAGAAGAAAACGAGCCTTATCTTGAAAACTATATAAAGTCAATGGGAATTGACTGTGTAGGAAAAGAGATAATACCAATCTGTGGAGAACTTAATCCAGATATTATAAGAGAAGCATTTTATGGAAATCAGAAAAGAGAATTGTATAATTTAGATGTAAAAGTGCCATCAAGGCCACCTGTATTATGTCCAGGTTGCCCACATAGAGGAATTTTTTATGCGGTAAGTAAGTATAAAGATATTGTAGCAACAGGTGACATAGGCTGTTATACTTTAGGAATGATGCCACCACTTAATGTTACAGATACAGTTATTTGTATGGGAGCTGGAATATCGGCAGCAATAGGATTTGAAAAGGTATATAAAATGGCAAATAGAAGGGGAAAAATATTTGGATTTGTTGGAGATTCAACCTTCTTCCATTCAGGAATTACAGGGTTAATAGATGCAGTCTACAACCAAAGTCCAATAGTTGCTGTTATTTTAGATAATAGTATTACAGCTATGACAGGACATCAAGAAAATCCAGGAACAGGAAAGACAATAAAGGGTGAGATAACTCAGGTTATTGACATTTTAAGTATTGTAAAGGCTGTTGGTATTAAGGAAGAAAATATAAGAGTAGTCGACCCATATGATTTAAAGGCTACTGAAGAGGCAGTAAAGGATGCGTATAATTCAAGCGAGCCCTTTGTAATTATAACAAAGCAACCTTGTGCTTTAATTAAAGAAGTACAAAAAAAGAGATCAGGAAAATATTTGGTTATAAACCAGGAAAAATGCAAAAAGTGTAAGGTTTGTTTGAGAACAGGTTGTCCAGCTATTTCAATAAGGAACAACAACGTTGTTATAGATAAGAATATGTGTAATGCTTGTACAGTTTGTCAGCAGGTATGTAAATTCGATGCAATTGAAAAGGGGGGGAATTTCTAATGGTTAAAAGTATATTGTTCGTTGGTGTTGGTGGACAAGGAATTATATTGGCATCAAAAGTGCTTACTGAGGGACTATTAAAGTATGGATATGATGTCAAAATGTCCGAAGTTCACGGAATGGCACAACGAGGAGGAAGTGTTACAACTCAAGTAAGGTTTGGAGATAAGGTATATTCCCCCTTAATTGGTGAAGGTGAAGCTGATGTCGTTGTTTCCTTTGAAAAGGTTGAGGCTGTAAGATGGATTAATTATTTAAAAAAGGATGGTAAATTAATTGTAAATGATTATGAGATATACTCATTGCCTGTACTTATAGGTAAGGAGGAGTATCCAAACAATATTGAAGAAGAGCTTGAAAAATCGGGCATAGAATATAAATTATTTAATGCATCAAAGATTGCTGAGGATGTTGGCAATATAAAAACACAAAATATGGTTATATTAGGTGCATTAGTTAAATCGTTAGGACTTGAGGAGTTGGATTGGGATGGAGTCATAAAAGATGTTTTGCCTGAAAAGTTAGTAGAAATAAATACAAAGGCATTTAAAATAGGACTATCAATTTAGGGACGGTTACTTATTAATGCAATAACAATAACAATTCTATTTAAAAATTAATTATGCCAAAGTAGATATGGATATTAGCATATCTACTTTGGTCAGTTTAAATAAATTTGTGTTATTGTTATTTAAACTAAGCATTAGCAATAAAGTACATATTTTAAAATTCATTATATTTTTTATAATTAAATAGTAATAATGGTATAAAATCACCTCATTATTGGAAAAATAAGTATAAAAACATTTGGAGGTGATTTTTTTATGCCAAGAATGGCAAGAGAAAAATCATACGATTCAATATATCACATTATGGTAAAGAGTATTTCAGAAGTAAACCTTTTCAAGGATGATGAAGATAAAATTAATTACTTAAATTATATGAAAAAAGCTCAAGAACAATTTGAATTTATAGTGTATTCATATTGTTTAATGGACAATCATGCACATTTTATTATAGATGCAAATGGTGCTGATATATCAAAAATAATGCATTTTATAAACTACAAATATGCTATGTGCTTTAATAAAAGGCATAAAAGGCACGGACATTTATTTCAGGATAGATTTAAAAGCAAAATTGTAAAGAGCGAACGTTATCTTTTTGCATTAACAGCATATGTTCATTTTAATGCAACTGCAATTAAGGGGTATGAGGATCATCCTGAGGAATATTCTTTTTCTTCTTTAGCAATATATTTAGGATTAAAGAAAGACAATTTTGATTTAATTGATGACGTGTTTGTTTTATCAATGTTTGGGTTAAATGATGTTAGTGCACGTGTACAATATAGAGATTTTATTTTTAAAGTTAAAAAATTTATAGATATACAAAAAGAAGAATTTTCAAATGAACCTACTGAATACAGAAGTATGAGAAAAATTTTAGTTAGAGATTTTTCACCTGAAAAAATAATTTTGATTATTATGCAAAAGTTTAATATAAATAAGTATGCTCTTTTTAAATATAGAAGAGACGGTGTTGAAGCTAAGGCTCTTATTTGTTTTATATTAAGAAAACTATGTGATTTAAAGTGTGCTGATATATGTAAATTGCTTGGTAATATAGGTCAAGCAAGAGTTTCAAGATTGTGTAGTATAGGAGCAGAGTTGGTAAGAAATAAAAAATACGAATGTATCATAAATGAAATACTTCAACAGGCTTTATAAAGTAAATAAAAAATTATTCATTTGATGAAAAGGGAGTAATTTTTTGAAATATAAAAAATATATAAATTTTATTATGGTGGTAATAGACAAGCCCAAATAAAAACTTATATGTAGCAACTAATTATATATCTTTATATGTATAAATTTTTAAAATAATGTAGTATTAATAATGGATTGAGAGATAATTTTATGATTGAGAAAGACATAATATGTTGGACAAATAAATATTAAAATAAAATCAATATAAACAATAATTTAATTCTTTACTTTATAAAATGCTAAGCTGACTACACAAAAATTAATTTATGTATTATTAAGCTATAGAGATGGTCTATACTAATTGTTGCACAGTTTTAGCTTTTAGGGAGTATTTTAAATTAATAAATGCTAAAATAAGTAACCGTCCCTAAATTGGATTGAGAAATAAAAAACATTGATGAAAAAGTAATTGTGTTAATGATGAACATATGTTCAAAAATAAGTAACCGTCCCCAAAGTCACCCAAACTCAATGTGAAGGTAACATTAGGGTTAAAAAATAAGTAACCGTCCCTATGTTAATAATGCTATAATTAGAATTATATGATAAAATAATTTAAAAATCCTAAACCAAGGAGTGGTACATATGATAAAGATTATTGGTGACTACCATACACATACGATATACAGCCACGGTAAAGGTACAATAGAAGAAAATGTAGTTGCAGCGATTAATAAAGGATTAAAGGAAATTGTAATATCTGATCACGGCCCAGGTCATATGTTTTTTGGTGTAAATTATAAAAAATTGAAGAAGATGAGGGCAGAAATAGATAAGTTAAACGAAAAATATAAGGATAAAATAAAAATCTATTTAGGTGTTGAGGCGAATATTATAAGTACTGAAGGAGATATAGATGTAACAGAAAAAGAATTAAAACTTCTTGATAAGCTTTTAGTTGGTTTTCATAATGGTGCAAAACTCAAATCATTAAAGGATTTTTATATACTATATATTAAAAACAAAATGGCAAAGTATAATAAGAAGTTAAGAGAAGAGTGTAGAAGAACAAATACTGATGTGTTAATAAAAGCAATAAACAAGTATAAAATAGATATAATTACTCATCCAGGTGCAAAGGTTGATATTGATACAAGAGAACTTGCAAAGGCAGCAGCAAAAAGAGGAACAGCTCTTGAAATTAATTCAAGCCATAGATTTTTAACATTAGATTATGTTAAAATAGCAATGGAAGAGGGAGTTATGTTTTCAATAGATAGTGATGCCCACAAACCTCAAGATGTTGGTAAATTTGATTGGGCATTAGATGTTGCAAAACAGGCAAATCTTCCACCGACAAGAATAATTAATGCAGAAAAATAATTAAGGAGGTCAATTATGCAATTTGTGATTGTTACAGGTCTATCAGGTGCTGGTAAAACTCAAACTATAAGGTGCTTAGAGGATATAGGATTTTTTTGTATAGACAACTTGCCACCAGCACTTATTCCAAAGTTTGCAGAATTATGCTATCAATCAAAGGGGAAAATTGATAGAATAGCAATAGTTGTTGATATTAGAGGTAGAAATTTCTTTGATAACATATTCGTGGGATTAAAATCCCTTGAAGATATGGGGTTAAAATATGAAATATTATTCCTTGATGCACAGGATGATGTTTTAATAAAAAGGTTTAAGGAATCAAGAAGAAGTCATCCACTTTCATCAGGAAAAAGAATTGAAGATGCAATTCTTGAAGAAAGAAAAAAGCTTGAGGATATAAAATCAAAGGCAAGCCATATTATAGATACTTCAAGGCTTACAGTAAGACAACTAAAGGAAGAGATAAACAAGATTTATATTATGGGTGAAAAATTTGAAAGTCTAATTATAACAGTTACTTCCTTTGGCTTTAAATATGGAATTCCCCTTGATTGTGATCTTGTATTTGATGTAAGATTTATTCCTAATCCCTATTATATAGATGAACTAAAAAGACAATCAGGAATAGATAAGGAAGTTTACGACTATGTTTTTAAATGGGATGAGACAAATAAATTTGTTGAAAAGACAACCGACCTTTTAGAATTTTTAATACCAAACTATATAAGAGAAGGAAAATCCCAACTTGTTATTGGAATAGGATGTACAGGTGGAAGACATCGTTCCGTTGCAATAGCAAACAAAATTTATGAAATTCTAAAAAATAATAACCATACTGTACTTATATCGCATAGAGATATAACAAAGGATTTAGCGGGGGATGGAAAGTAATGATGATATTTGAATGGTTTAGGCCGGGTCTTAACATCAAAAGATGGATTTTGATGGGATTTTGTGGTCTTTTGCTATTTATTTTAGGTATTTCAAAAATTTTATTTAGAGGTTTAATATATGATTCCTATTTTGCCTTGTTTTTGTATATATTAATTGTCGGAATAATACTAATGTATGCCTCTATAAAATTGGCCTTTAAAAATTTTATGGAGATTATAACAGGTGTATCGGTAAACAAAGAAACTGTTTCAAATAAATTTTTTGAACAGAGAATGCAGGTAAGAGGCCCTAAAATTGTTGCAATAGGTGGAGGAACAGGTCTTTCAACAATGCTTAGAGGTCTTAAGGAATATACCACAAACATAACTGCAATAGTTACAGTTGCGGATGATGGTGGAGGTTCTGGAAAGTTAAGAAGAACGTTAGGAATGCTCCCACCTGGTGATATAAGAAACTGCCTTGTTGCACTTGCACATACCGAGCCCCTAATGGAAGAACTTATGCAGTATAGGTTTACAGATGGAGATCTTAAGGGACAAAGTTTTGGAAATCTTTTTATAGCAGCAATGAATGGTATTTCAAATAATTTTGAAGATGCTATAAAGAAGATGAGTGATGTTCTTGCAGTTCAAGGAAAGGTTTATCCTGTTACATTAACGGATGTTACATTATGTGCAAAGCTGAAAAATGGTGAGATAGTAAAGGGTGAATCCGTTATCCCGGAGGTTTGCTATGAAAAAAAACAGCAAATAGATTACATTTTTCTTGAACCTCAAGATGCAAAACCTTTAGATGAAGCAATTGCAGCAATTGAAGATGCTGATTGTATAATTATAGGTCCAGGAAGCCTTTATACAAGTATAATGCCAAACCTTGTAATAAAAGAGGTTGCAGAGGCAGTGAAAAAATCAAAGGCTATAAAGGTTTATATTTCAAATATAATGACTCAGCTTGGCGAAACAGAAGGATATAAACTATCCGACCATCTAAATGCAATTGAAAAGCACTGTGGTGGAAAGTTTATAAACTTTATAATAGCAAATAATGGTAAAATACCAGAGGAGTATTTTAAAAAGTATAAAGAGGACGGACAAGAAGTTGTTGAAAATGACGTTGAAAATATTAGGGATACAGTTGATATAATATTTAAAGACCTTGTTTATATTAATGAAAATGGCCTTTTAAGACACAATACAAAGGTATTGGCAAAAACAATAATGGAGCTTATTATAAAATACATTTTCCCTAACGATAGAAGAAGAGTATTAGATTATTATTATTTAAGCGAGAGACTAAAGAACAAAAGGTAGGTGATATAATGTCCTTTTCGTCGGTTGCAAAAAGTGAACTGTGCAGAATTCAAGACGAAAAGAGTTGCTGTCAGCTGGCGGAACTTTCTGCAATAATGAAAATGAGTGGAACAATTCAAATAAATGGTAAGAATGGGCTTGGTTTAAGGGTTACAACAGAAAACCCTGCCATTGCAAGAAGGATTTTTTCGCTTTTAAAAAATATATTTGGTGTTCATACAGACATAATGGTAAAAAAGAATAGTACCTTTAAAAAGAACAACATCTATATGCTTTTAATAACACCTGAGATGGGGGCAAAGGACATATTATTAAAAACAGGGATACTAAAGCAGCACTCGGATGGTACCTTAGGTATTTACCATAAAATTCATCCTGAGATTATAAAAAAATCCTGCTGTAGACGTGCGTATGTAAGAGGAGCTTTTTTAGGTGGAGGTTCAATTAGCAATCCTGAAAAGACATACCATCTTGAGTTTGTTACAAATTCCCTTGAATATGCTGAAGATTTAATGAAACTAATAAACTCATACAACCTAACATCAAAGGTAATACAGAGAAAGAGTAATTTTGTTGTTTATTTAAAAGAAGGTGAACAGATTATTGACCTTTTAAATATAATTGGTGCACATAATGCACTTTTAGAGCTTGAAAATGTTAGAATATATAAAGAGATGAGAAATAATGTTAATAGGCTTGTAAACTGTGAAACAGCAAACCTTAATAAGACTGTTGATGCGGCTGTAAGACAAATAGAATCAATTAATTTTATAAAGGAAAAGGTAGGTTTAAAAAAGCTTCCACCAAATTTAAGGGAGATTGCAGAGCTAAGATTAAACTTCCCAGATGTATCCTTAAAGGAACTTGGACAGATGTTAAATCCTCCTATTGGAAAGTCAGGTGTAAATCATCGACTAAGAAAAATAGAAAAAATCGCAGAAGAATTAAAAGATTCCTAAGGGCTATGTTTAAAGCCCTTTTTTTGATATAATTATTATTAAGACTTAAGGTTAGGGAGTGGAGCTATGTCAAAACACGAGGAGATTATAAAATACATTCAAAGTCTTAAGGTGGGTACTAAAATTTCTGTAAGATCAATAGCAAATGCTTTGGATGTAAGCGATGGAACTGCATATAGAGCTATAAAGGATGCAGAAACATTGGGAATTGTAAGTACAATACCAAGAGTTGGAACTGTTAGAATTGAAAAGGTTGAAAAAAAGAACATAGAAAACTTAACCTATGCAGAGGTTGTAAACATAGTTGAAGGTTCAGTGCTTGGGGGAAAAGATGGTCTTCATAAAACATTGAATAAATTTGTTATAGGTGCGATGACTCTTGAGATAATGAAAAAATATATATCTCCAGGTAATCTTTTGATTGTTGGTAATAGAGAAGAGGCACAGAGACTTGCACTTGAAAAAGATTGTGCTGTTTTGATTACAGGTGGATTTACTTGTTCTGATGAAATAAAACAACTTGCGAATAAAAAGGGACTTCCAATTATTTCATCAACCTACGACACCTTTACAACAGCTTCAATGATAAATAAGGCAATATCAGAGAACCTAATAAAAAAGGATATAATACTTGTTGAAGATATAATGAAGACAGAGATATCCTATATCAATGTTAACTCTACTATAAAGGAACTTAAGGAAAAAATGCTTATAACAAAGCACGGTAAGTTCCCTGTTGTAGATGATTTTAATAAGGTTGTAGGTATTATAACAATAAAGGATATAAAGCTTGATGCAGAAGATGATGATCCAGTTGGTAGATATATGACAAAGGAACCTATTACTGTAACGCCAAAAACTTCTGTTGCCTACGTTGCACATATAATTGTTTGGGAGGGGATTGAATTAATTCCTGTTGTTGAGAATAAGCAACTTGTTGGTGTGGTAAGTAGGCACGATGTTATAAAGGCACTACAGTATGTTAATAGACAACCGCAGGTGGGACAAACCATAGATGATTTAGTACTAAAGAACTTTACTTGTATAAATACAGAAAAGGGAATGAAATTTACAGGAAAAATAATACCAGAGATGTTAAATCCAATAGGAACAGCAAGTTGGAACGCTCTAACTTTAGTTATGTCAACGGTAGGAACTATTGCACTAAGGCAGAGAAATCATCTAAATATTGCAGTTGACTCCTTTTCTGTTTTTTATGTAAAGCCAGTTCAGGTAGATTCAGTTGTTACCATAAATACAACTATAATAGATATGGGAAGACATTATTCAAAAGTTGAAATTGAGATGTATAATGAAAATGAAAAGGAACTTATAGGGAAGGCAATCCTTAGTGCAAAAATACTAAAGAAAAATTGATGGAGGTTAATATGTCGGGTTTTGTTCACCTACACGTCCATACAGAATACAGCCTTCTTGATGGTTCAGCAAAGATAAATAAATTAGTAAAAAAGGCAAGGGAACTTAATATGAATGCCCTTGCCATTACTGACCACGGCAGTATGTATGGAGTAATAGAATTCTATAAAAAATGTAAAGAGAACAACATAAAGCCAATTATAGGTTGTGAAGTATATGTTGCACCAAGGGGACGCTTTAGAAAAGAAGGTAGTATTGATGCAGAAAATTATCACTTGGTCCTTCTTGCTAAAACAAATGAAGGCTACAAGAATTTGATGAAGATAGTTTCTTCTGCATTTATAGACGGTTTTTACTATAAACCAAGGGCAGATTATGAGCTTTTGAGGGAAAATAGTGGAGACTTAATTGCCCTAAGTGCCTGCTTAGGAGGGGAGATACAATCTCTACTTTTAAAGGGTGATTATGATTTAGCAAGGGAGAAGGCGCTTTTATATAACGAAATATTTGGTCAGGGAAATTTCTATCTTGAACTTCAAAACCACGGCTTTGATGAACAGAAAAAAGTAAATGAGCTTCTTGTAAAATTGTCTAAGGAAACAGGAATTCCCTTAGTTGCAACAAATGACGTCCATTATGTTGAAAGGGAGGATGCAAAAGCCCACGAAATACTTCTCTGCATACAAACGGGTAAAACAATAGATGATGAAGATAGGATGAGTTTTGAGGTAGATGAATTCTATCTTAAATCAATAGAAGAGATGCAGGAGATTTTTAAGGACTATCAAGAGGCCCTTTCAAACACATTAAAGATTGCAGATGAATGTAATGTTGAGTTTGAGTTTAATGTTACTAAACTTCCAAAGTTTGAAACACCAGATGGAATCCCATCAAATGAATATCTTAGAAAGCTTTGTTTTGAAGGGTTGTATGAAAAATATAGTAACGTGACTCAGGATATTATTGATAGATTGGAATATGAGCTTTCAGTAATAGAAAAGATGGGGTATGTTGATTACTTTTTAATAGTTTGGGATTTTATTAAGTTTGCAAAGGACAATAACATAATAACAGGACCTGGACGTGGTTCTGCAGCAGGTTCCATTGTTGCTTATACATTAGGCATAACAAAGATAGATCCCATAAAGTACAACCTGCTATTTGAAAGATTTTTAAACCCAGAAAGAGTAAGTATGCCCGATATAGATTCTGATTTTTGCTATGAAAGAAGACAAGAGGTTATTGACTATGTTGTTAGAAAATATGGTCAGGATAGGGTAGCACAAATAATAACCTTTGGTACGATGGCGGCAAGGGCTGTAATTAGGGATGTTGGAAGAGCACTTAACTATCCCTATGCAGAGGTTGACAGAATAGCAAAAATGATTCCTATGGAGCTTAATATAACTATAGATAGGGCTCTTGAGTTAAACCCTGAACTTAGACAAGAATATGAAAACAATGAAAGAATAAGATATCTAATTGATATATCAAAATCACTTGAGGGGCTTCCAAGACACTCCTCCACCCACGCAGCAGGTGTTGTTATAGCATCAGCTCCACTTGTTGAGTTTGTTCCTCTTTCTAAAAACGATGAAGCAGTTGTAACACAGTTTCCTATGACAATACTTGAGGAACTTGGCCTTTTAAAGATGGATTTTTTAGGCCTCAGAACTCTTACAGTTATTAGAGACACAATTGATTTAATTAAGAAAAATAGAGGAATAGATGTTGATTTAGATAAACTAACCTATGATGACAAGGAAGTATTTGAACTTATAAGCCAAGGCAACACAGAGGGAGTATTCCAGCTTGAATCAACAGGAATGACAAACTTTATGAAGGAACTTAAACCAAACTCCCTTGAAGATATAATAGCTGGTATATCCCTATACAGACCTGGGCCTATGGATCAAATTCCAACATATATCAAAAATAAAAACAACCCAGATAACATTGAGTATCTTGATGAAAAACTAAAACCTATTCTTGATGTAACGTATGGCTGTATGGTTTATCAAGAACAGGTAATGCAGATAGTTAGAGATATAGCAGGGTATTCATTAGGTAGGTCAGACCTTGTTCGCCGTGCAATGGCAAAGAAAAAGCACGATGTAATGCTAAAGGAAAGGCAAAACTTTATATATGGACTTGATGATGAAGATGGGAACATACTTGTAAAGGGTGCAGTAAGAAATGGTGTAAGTGAAGAGGTTGCCAATAAGATATTTGACCTTATGATTGACTTTGCAAGCTATGCCTTCAATAAGTCCCACGCAGCAGCCTATGCGGTTGTAGCATACCAAACAGCATATTTAAAGAAATATTATCCAGTAGAGTTTATGACAGCCCTCATTACAAGTGTTGTTGGAAATAACGATAAAGTAGCCTTTTACATTCAAGCTTGCAAAAAGATGGGTATTGAGGTTTTACCACCTGATGTAAATGAAAGTGATTACTCCTTTACTGTAATAGGCAATAAAATAAGATTTGGACTTGGTGCAATAAAGAATGTTGGACGTGGTGCTGTTGAGGCAATAAAGGAGGCAAGAATAAAAAAGGGTACCTTTACAGGGTTTGTTGATTTCTGTTACAAAGTAAATCTGTCTGAAGTGAATAAGAAGGCAGTTGAAAGTATGATTAAGGCAGGTGCCTTTGATTCATTAAAGATAAGAAGATCACAACTTATGGCCTCCTTTGAAAGGATAATGGATGCTGTTGCAAGTGAAAAGAGGAAAACAATTGATGGACAGATGTCCCTGTTTGGACTCGATACACAAAATCAAAATACTGTAAAGGAAGAATATGACAATATCAAGGAGTTTGACAAAAAACATCTTCTTGCTATGGAAAAGGAGATGATGGGGCTTTATATAAGTGGACATCCACTTGACGAGTTTAAAAAGGAAATAGAGCTTCTTGCAACAACTAAAATATCGGATATAGTAAGTATCGATGATGGAGAAGTAGCAATTGAACATAAGGTTAAAGATGGGGAAAAGGTCATTATTGCAGGGATAATAACATCAGTAAATATAAAGGCTACAAGAAACAATGATATGATGGCATTTATAACAGTTCAAGATTTATATAGCAGTGTAGAAGTTTTGGTATTTCCTAAAATATTTAAAAGGTCAAATAAAAACATTTTAGAGGATAATATAGTACTAATTAAGGGAAGAATAAGTATAAAAGAAGATGAACAGCCAAAGGTAATAGCAGATGAGATAGAGCCTTTAAGAAATACCGAATTTAAAATAAATAAGGTATATATAAGATTAAATGAAGATAGCTGGAATAATGAGATAGAGGAGTTAAAACCAATATTAAAAAAACATAGTGGGAATAACCCTGTGTATGTCGTTTTGAGTAATTCAAAGAAGATGTTTCAGGCATCAAGAGAACTTTGGGTTGATTTAACAAAGGAGTTAATGGAGGAGCTTACAAATAAAATTGGTGCCGAAAACATAAAAATCTCGTAAATTTCTTTGACAAAATCATAGGGACAATATAAAATTTAACTTGTCCCTATGATTTTTTAAATAAAATAAATAAAAAAAATTAACGATTTTTATATTGATTTTATTTGACAAATTTTTTAAAATTAACTTGTTAGCTTTTTGATGACAATTGAATAAATATTAAATTTTAGTTGCATTTTAATTTAGAAAAACATTTTAGTAGACACGAATAATAGGAATGGACAAGATACATATTATAATTAAGACAATTTTTGAATTATCCTTTTACCAGTTCTTCTTGGTAAATTGTATGATAATATTTTTTATAACAAGAGTGGGACATAGCTTGTCCCTATGGACAAAAAAGGAGGTAATAAAATGAGAACAATAGGAGTATTAACAAGTGGCGGAGACGCACCAGGTATGAACGCGGCTATTCGTGCAGTTGTTAGAACAGGTATAGCAAATGGCTTAAGAGTTATGGGAATACAAAGAGGATACAGCGGACTTATGAATGGAGAAATATTTGAAATGACAAGATCAAGCGTTTCAGATATTATCCAAAGAGGTGGAACAATCCTTAAGTCTGCAAGAAGTGCAGAGTTTAGAACACCAGAGGGAAGAAAGAAGGCCTACAACGTACTTAAGGTATTTGGTATAGAAGGTTTAGTTGTTATTGGTGGAGATGGTTCCTTCACAGGAGCAAAGCTTCTATCAGATGAGTGGGATATAAAGACAGTAGGAATCCCAGGAACTATAGATAATGACCTTGCATACACAGATTATACAATAGGTTTTGATACAGCAGTTAACACTGTACTTGATGCTATAAACAAGCTAAGAGATACATCAACTTCCCACGAAAGAGTAAGTGTTGTTGAAGTTATGGGAAGACACTGTGGAGATATTGCACTATATGCAGGACTTGCAGGTGGAGCAGAGAGCATAATAATTCCTGAAGAAGATTATAATTTTGATGAACTTTGTAAAACTATAATTGAAGGCAAAGTTAAAGGAAAGCTACACAACCTAATTCTTCTTGCTGAAGGTATAGGTGGTGCAGAAGAACTTGCAAAGAAGATAGAAGAGGTTACAGGAATTGAATCAAGAGCAACAGTTCTTGGACACATTCAAAGAGGTGGAAGCCCAACAGCCTTTGATAGAATATTAGCTTCAAGACTTGGAGCAAGAGCAGTAGAACTTCTACTTGAAGGAAAGTCAAAGAGGGTTGTTGGTATAAGAGACAACAAGATTGTAGATTTTGATATAACTGAGGCTCTTGAAATGGAAAAGAGAAGAGATGACCATAGGAAGCTTTATGAACTATCTAAAATATTAGGATATTAATTAAAAGGAGTGAAATTATGAGAAAGACAAAAATAGTATGTACAATAGGACCTGCAAGCGAAAAGGAAGAAGTTTTAAGAAAACTTATTGAAAGTGGAATGAATGTTGCAAGACTTAACTTCTCACACGGTTCCCACGAAGAACACGGTGCAAGAATTGAAACAATAAAGAAGTTAAGAAAGGAACTTAACAAGCCTGTTGCAATACTACTTGATACAAAGGGACCAGAAATAAGAACAGGTACATTCAAGGATAAAAAGGTTGAGCTTGTTGAAGGACAAAGCTTTATAATAACAACAAGACAAGTTGAAGGAGATAATACAATTTGTTCTGTTTCATACGACAAGCTACACGAAGATGTAAAGCCTGGAGATACAATACTAATAGATGATGGTCTTGTAGGACTTAAGGTTGAAAAGATAGAAGGACAAGACATTCACTGTACAGTTCAAAACAGTGGACCTGTTAGCAACTACAAGGGAGTTAATGTACCAAATGTTAAGATAAACCTTCCAGCTCTTACAGAAAAGGATATAGCAGACCTTAAGTTTGGTATAGAACAAGGCGTAGATATAATAGCTGCTTCCTTCGTTAGAAAGCCACAAGACGTTATAGCAATAAGAAAGGTTCTTGAAAAGAACGGAGGAGAAGGAATACTTATAATATCAAAGATAGAAAATCAAGAAGGTGTTGACAACATAGATGAAATTCTAAAGCTATCAGACGGTATAATGGTAGCAAGAGGAGACCTTGGTGTTGAAATTCCTACAGAAGAAGTTCCACTTGTTCAAAAGATGATTATAGAAAAGTGTAACAAGGCTGGTAAGCCAGTTATAACTGCAACACAAATGCTTGACTCAATGATGAGAAATCCAAGACCAACAAGAGCAGAAGCAAGTGACGTGGCAAATGCAATATTTGATGGAACAGATGCTATAATGCTAAGTGGTGAAACTGCAAATGGTAAGTATCCAATCGAAGCAGTTACAACAATGGCAAGAATAGCAGAAAAGGCAGAAAGTGCTCTTAACTATCAAGCAACACTTGAAAAGAGAAGAGCATACCACAAAAATTCAGTTCCTGATGCTATAAGCCTTGCAACAGTTACTGCGGCTACTGAACTTAATGCTTCAGCAGTAATTACTGCAACTCAATCAGGAAGCACAGCAAAGATGGTATCAAAGTATAGACCAAAGTGCCCAATTATAGCAGTTACTCCATATGAAGAAGTGGCAAGAAAGCTTGCAGTTTCTTGGGGTGTATTCCCAGTTATTACAGAAAAGGTTGAAACTACTGATGAATTAATAGAAAAGTCAGTTCAAGAGGCTCTAAACCACGGATATGTTAAGAAGGGAGACCTTGTTGTTGTAGCAGCAGGTGTTCCAGTTGGATATACAGGAACAACTAACCTAATGAAGGTACATATAGTTGGGGATGTACTTGTTAAAGGAAAAGGAATGGGTAATTCAACATATGGAACAGCTTGTGTTGTAACAGATATGTCAAAGCTTGAGGAACAATTAAATGAAGGTGACATATTAGTTGTTAGAAATATAGAAAAAGAACAACTTCCAATCATTATGGATAGAGTAAGTGGTGTAGTTGCAGAAGAAGGAGGACTTACATCACACGTTGCAGTAGAATGTATAAACGCAGGAATTCCTGTTATAGTTGGTGCAGAGGGTGCAACAGAAATAATAAAGTCAGGCACACTTGTTACTATAGACCCAAGAAATGGTATGGTATACAGTGGAAAAGCTAATGTAATGTAATAAAGTTAGGCCATAGGGCCTAACTTTATCATAAGTTTACCTCCTTAAGCCCTTTCAATAGGGCTTATTTTAATTTATAATAAACATAGAGGGGGTAGGCTTATGAAAAAAAGAAGATTAGGTAAAACAAACATAATGGTGTCTGAAGTTGGTTTTGGAGGAATTCCTATTCAAAGAATAACCCAAAGAGAAGCAGAGAAAGTTATAAAATTTGCTGTTGAAGGTGGTATAAAATTTATTGATACAGCAAGAGGATATGGAGTTAGTGAAGAATACATAGGCAATGCACTTTTAGGAATAAGAGAAAAAGTTTATATTGCATCAAAATCAATGGCAAGAACTAAGGATGCAATGAAGGAGGATATTGAAAGGAGCCTTAAAAATTTAAGGACAGACTACATAGACCTTTATCAGCTTCATAATGTTAAGGATGAAGAAACCCTAAAGCAAGTAATGACGGAGGGTGGAGCCCTTGAGGCACTACTTGAGGCTAAAAATAGTGGTAAAATTTTGCATATCGGCATAACTTCCCATAGTCTTGATCTGTTAAAAAAGGTATTAGAATATGACGTGTTTGAAACAATAATGTACCCCTACAATATTGTAGAGGATCAAGCAGAAAATTTATTTGAAGAGGCAAATAGAAGGGATATTGGAGTAATAGCAATGAAGCCTTTAGCAGGTGGGGCATTAGAGGATGGTGAACTTGCAATATCCTATATACTAAACAACAAAAATATTTCAACTGTTATACCAGGTATGGATAGCATTGAACAGGTAAAACAAAATATATCAGCTGTAGATATAGAATTTAATGATGAAATGATGAAAAAGTGTAAAGAAATAAAGGAAAAATATACTCAAAGCTTTTGCAGAAGATGTGGATATTGTATGCCCTGTCCTCAAGGAATAGATATACCTTTCTCCTTTATTTTGAAGGGTTATTATGATAGGTATGATTTAAAGGCTTGGGCAACAGAAAGATATACCGCAATGAAAAGACACGCCTCTGACTGCATAAAGTGTGGCTTATGTGAAACAAAGTGTCCATATAATTTAAAGATAAGGGATATGTTAAAAGAGGTAGTTGAAAGTTTTGGATTTTGATGTATAATAATAAGATTAATTGTAAATAATTAAAATAGAAAATTAGCGGGGGCTTAATTCTACACCATTTCACACCTTTAAGGTGTGTTTTTTTTATAGTATAATGTTGTATTGGTATCAAAAATATAAAGGATAGGTGATGAAGTTGAAGAATATACCTGTTGAAAAGAACAAGGATTATATAGTTAATATCACAGGAATGGGATTTCAGGGAGAAGGAGTAGGAAGAGTTGAAGATTATACACTTTTTATTGAAGGTGCAATAGAGGGAGAAGAAGTAAAGGTAAAGGCTGTGAAGACACAAAAAAACTTTGGGTTTGGTAAACTTTTAGAGGTTATTAAACCATCAGAATACAGAATAACTCCAATATGTCCTGTATATAAAAGATGTGGAGGATGCCAGATACAGCATCTAACCTATGAAGGACAGCTAAACTTTAAGAAAAACAGAGTGAAGGACTGCATAGAAAGGATAGGAAAATTAGAGGGAGTTACTATACATAATACATTGGGTATGAAAAATCCATATAGATATAGAAACAAGGTACAGCTACCTATTGGCAAAAATGATGGAGAGGTTGTTATTGGCTTCTTTGCTCCAAGAACCCACGACATAATAGATATTGAAACTTGTTATATACAGGATGAAGTAGCAGATAAGGTTATTAGAATCACTAAAGATTGGATAAAAGAATATAAGGTAGAACCATACAATGAGCAAACAAAAGATGGACTAATAAGGCACATAATGGTAAGACAAGGCTTTAAAACGGGTGATGTGATGGTGGTTCTTGTTTCAAGAAAAAAACAAGTTCCATATTTAGATGAGTTTGTTGAAATGATAAGAAAAAACATAGAAAACATAAAGAGCATTGTTTTAAATATAAATCCAAAGGATACAAACGTTATATTAGGCGAAGAGTGCATAACACTTTATGGGCAGGATTATATAACTGATTATATAGGAGAGTTTAGGTTTAATATTTCTCCTCTTTCCTTCTTTCAAGTAAATCCTGTTCAAACAGAGGTTTTATATAACAAGGCACTTCAGTATGCAAATTTAACTGGTGAAGAAGTAGTTTTTGATGCCTACTGCGGTACAGGTACAATTTCATTATTTTTAGCCAAGAAGGCTAAAAAGGTATATGGTGTTGAAATTGTTCCACAGGCAATAGAAAATGCGTGGGAAAATGCCAAACAAAATAATGTGGGAAATGTTGAATTTATTGTTGGTGAGTCAGAAAATGTAATTCCCAAACTAATAGAAGAGGGAATTAAAGCAGATGTTATTGTGGTTGATCCACCAAGAAAGGGATGCGAAAAGACTCTTCTTGAGGCTATAGCAAAGAGTAATCCTAAGAGGATTGTTTATGTTTCCTGTGATCCTGCAACGCTTGCAAGGGATTTAGCAATCCTAAATGATTTTGGATATAAAACAAAGGAAGTTCAACCAGTTGATATGTTTCCACAAACTGCACACGTGGAGTGTGTAGCGTTGATAGAGAAGAAATAGCTTAAAATAAAGAATCAGGGGCAATTTGCCCCCTTTTTTACATTTGTTTTATGCCTCTTCTGTTTTTTATATGTAAGTACTAAAATCTTTTGGCAAGGAAGTATAATATATATAAATGTATTTTATTAGAGGTGATACTTTGGCAAAACACGAATTTGGAATAATAGATGCTTTTGAAGAAAACAAATGGTATAGTGATTACGAACCTGAAAAATATAATTGTGTTTCTGTCGATGATGATTTAATTTACGAATTAATTATAAAGTATAATGAAGAATTAATGGAACTAAAGACATATTTTCAAGTTACAACCCAGCAAGGTACAGGATTAGATTATTGTGGTGTAACGCTTATCCCTCCAGAATCCCTCAAACAGTTTAGGGATATCATTATGAAGGCAAATAATTACTTCAAAGCAAAAGAACTTGAACTTCTCACTGAAAAAATTACCGAGGCTATTATTAAAAATAAGTATTTAATTCACTATGGAATATAAAGGCTTTTTGTTTTGTAGCGTAAATATACTGGCGTTAAGGGTAAATTGATAAAAAATATATTAGAAAAAGAAGGAAAATAAGTTAGTATGTAGAATTAGATATATAAAGACTATTTTTGTGTTTCAAGTTTAATTTTAAATTTCAATTGGAGTGTTTTAAAATTTAATTTTTATTTGCAAGAGAGTATTTTAAAATAAAATTTATAAATAATTAAGAATGAATTCTATAGAATCTAAATATTCTTGCGTTAGATGACATAGTAAGAACAGCAGCCTACTGCAGGGTATCAATAGACAAATTAGAAAAGTTATCAAACTATGAAGTACAGGTAGTTCATTTTGCATCATATATAACAAATCATTCAGATTAAGAATTTGTTTGAAATTTGAAGGACTGATTAGATTAGAAATAATTGGGGGCAATAAATTAGAGAAATAATAATCAAATATGCAATTCGTATATTTTAAAGATATGAAACTAATGGTATAATTAATTGGGGGTTGAAAGAAGAATATAGTAATATAACTAAATTTTAACATTAGATTTTCGTTATTTAAGATGACAGGAATATAGTATTAAGAAAATAAAATCCGATGAATCTAAAGAGTTTTTTATTATAATAGATAATGCAAAAATTGATAATTATTAAACAATAAAATTACTAAAGTTATAGATTTATTGCGATTATAAATAATTGAAATTTTACAGTTTATGCTTTTGAGAGAAAAAATGATAAATTAAAGATTTATCAATAGAAGTTATTGTAAATGGTATAAAGAAAAAATTAAGTTTATGAAAAATGTACAAATGGGTGGGGTAAAATGGGAAAAGATATTTTGATTATATATGCTATATTGGGAGCATATGGATATTATAGATTCCTTATAATATTACTTAGTCTAAGAAAATTAAAAAGTAATTCAAACAATTTAAAGAAAAATCTTTTTAATAAAGCTTGTTGTATGGATTTGTTAATTGGATTGATAACAATTTGTATATTATTAAAATATTTTACGATAGACGAACGTGAACCTGTATTTATTATTATGCTCTTTTCTATTTCATTAATATTAAGTGGTTTGCGTATTATATTTAATATTTTTCCTAAAAAGGTTGTCTATAGAAAAATTTATAATTATGTTGCGAATTCATATATAATTATTTCAGCGTGGATGATAGGTGAAGTGTTGAATAACTATAATATATTAATGGCATTTGAATTAAGTACAGGATTTTTTTTATTAACTTTTTTTACTATTTATTATATAAACTATTTGCATTAAATATTGTAATTGAGGAGTTGATAAGATGAATGTAGTCGAGGTTAAAAATCTGCAAAAGACTATAAATGGCAGAGAGGTTTTAAGAGATATAAATTTGTTTGTTAAACAAAATGAAATATATGGTTTGTTAGGAAAGAATGGTGCGGGTAAAACAACAACAATAAGATCTATACTTGGCTTAATAAAAAAAGATTATGGATATATAAAAATTTTTGGTGAAGAAGTCGAAAAAATAGATTATAAAAGAGTTGGGGTTATGTTTGATTATGAAACTTTTAACATTGATTGGACTATTGAAGATAATTTGAAATCTATGTGTTACATATATGGTGCAGATGAACAAGATATATTTTCATATATTGATTTATTGCAAATTAATCAAGTAGATTTAAAGAAGAAATTCAGGCATTTATCAAAAGGTATGAAGAGGAAGGTATCATTAATAAGTGTTCTTCTTCCGAATCCAGACTTACTAATACTTGATGAGCCGACATCAGGATTAGATCCAGAAATGCAAATAGTAGTGAGAAATTTTATTTTGCAGCTAAAAAAGGAAGGAAAAACAATAATATTTAGTTCACATAATTTACAAGAAACGCAAAAAGTATGTGATAAAGTATCTATAATTAATGAAGGTGAAACATTAGTTGAATTTCCCATACAGAAAAATTATCACATAGTAAAAGGAGAATTTACAGGGTTAGATATGTATAAAATTAAAAATACTGATTTTTATATAATGGGAGATGAATTAATAAAAAATTTTGGTATTAGTGATTATAAAGTAGTTGATAGTTTAGAAGAAATCTATATGTTAGCTGTAGGAGGAGATGTTGTATATGGTAAATAAGATAAAATTTATTAAGTTAGAGTTGAAAAATTTAATAAAATCAATGTTTATTTCATTAGTTTTAATCAATGTAATTTTATTTATGTTATTGTTAAATTTGAATGATTTTTTTGCAACATTAAAAAATATGAGGGATTTATCACAATTATATGTTTTAGTTTTATTAATTTCAATTTCATACTCAATTATATTCATATCAACTATAAATTTAGAAAAAGAAAAGTTATATAATTTATATCATAGATATTTCGTAATTCCGATAAAATCTCCGTATAATTTAATTATAAAAATAATCCCTCTTGTTATTATTGATTTAGTATTACTGATTTTTTGGGGGATTATTTTATTTTTAATGTATAGTCCAGTTAAATTACAAATATATTTACTATATTTGTTATTATCAATTATTTTTATAATCGGAGGTATTTTAACATTTTTTTATTTTAATTTAACTATAAGCAATTCAAGTATATTACACGCTATTAAATTTATTTTGATATTTGCTTTTGCATATATTCCTAAATTCTTAATAACTAAAAATATATCAATACAACTTTTGTTTGGATTGATTTTATTTTTAATTATTGCAATATTTTTTGTTGGAATATTTTTAGTTAACAAACTTAGTTCAGAAAAGGTCTTGTTGCAATAAAATTTAAAAATTCAATCTTCCTTTCAAAAAGGCATACTTATTATAAAGGTGTTTAAACCTTTGTATTATAAACTTATGTATAATATTTTGGTTATGAATGGATTATTAGTGAACACACACATTAATAATGCAAAAAATTCACATTAAGAAAATTTAAGATGTTTAAATGAGCGTTTTTAAAATTAGTAAATTAAGTTTTTTATATTAAGAAATCAATAAAAGAAGGTGTTACTATGAACAGAAGAACAATTAAAATATTTGTTATTTTAATTATATCATTACTTGTATTACTGATAGTGCAATTTAAACCCTTACTTAATTATATTAATAATATAATTATATATAAAGAAACTCGTATTAATTTGTATAATAAAAAAACTATTTTTAAAGCTACATCTCCAGCAAGTTTTCACGGTGATGGGATAGATTATTATGTATTTCAACTTGAAAAAGCAGATGTTGATTTAATATTAAGTGATAAAATAAAAAAATCTAAATGGAATAGATTACCTATAGATAAAGATATATATACTGTTATTGATAAGCAACTTACTTATGATATTGAATTAACAAATTTGCTTAAAAACACAAGCTATAGCCCAATACCAAATGTTAAAAATGGGTATTATTTATTTTTATATAAAAATTATACCAAAGATTATTACTTTAATTTTAAGTTGTATATATTGGATGCAGATAATCTTTTACTTTACTTGATTAAATATGACTCTTAATTTTTATAAATTAGATAGGCAATAAAAAAATTATACTAAAATTATTGGTGGCCATATCATTTTCAAAAAAATTATTTAAGTGATATGGCTAATTGTTTTTAAAGAATGACAAAAAATGTTTTGCGAATTCATTGAATAAAATACCATAAATTGGTATAATAAAGTTATGAATGCTAACAATAGAATTGATTAAGGGGGAGTGGATGTGGGTTTTGAATTCTATGCATTTGATGTGTTATTTTTATTTTTCCCAATTATAATATTTACAGTGATTATTTTTATTATGTTTATAAATATAAAGGAATATAATAGGAACAAGTCTTCTCCTATTTTGTCAGAAAGAGTTAGGGTTATTACAAAAAGAACTGAAATTAGTGCTACTATGCATACAAACCCGGATATACATCATATAGCCCATACAGATTATTATATTACTTTTGAAAATGAGTCGGGTCAAAGATTTGAGCTCAAGGTAGGGCCAACAGACTATGGTTTGATATCTGAGGGAGACTATGGGATAGTAACCTATCAAGGTAAATGGTTTAAGAAGTTTGAGAGGCTATATAATTACTAAACTAATTTAAAAATTTTCCTACATCTTTGGAGGGGTTGTAATGCCATTTGAAATTATACGAAACGATATAACTAAAGTATGTGTTGATGCTATTGTAAATGCAGCAAATCCATCATTGCTTGATGGGGGTGGGGTGGATGGAGCAATTCATAAAGCTGCTGGACCTGAATTACTTGAGGAATGTAAAACATTAGGCGGGTGCAAGGTTGGACAAGTAAAAATTACAAAAGGATATGACCTACCTGCAAAATATGTAATTCATACAGTTGGACCAGTTTGGACTGGAGGAGATAATAACGAGGAAAAGCTTCTTTCGGATTGCTATAAAAATTCACTTAAATTGGCAAAAGAATATAATCTGGAGAGTATAGCTTTCCCTTTAATTTCAGCTGGTGCTTATGGTTTTCCTAAAGATAAAGCCTTTAAAATTGCAATTACAGAAATTGAGAATTTTCTTTTAAAAAATGATATGTTGGTTTACCTAGTGATATATGACAGAGATGCATTTTTAATTTCTAAGAAATTGTTTACAACGATAAAACAATATATAGATGATAAATATATACAAGAACATCAATTATATAGAAGGACTAATAAATTCAGATCAGTATCAAATTATTTATATGAAGAAGATTTAATTCCACAGGAAAGAAGTATTTACATTCCAACAAAAAAACGTAACCTTGATGATGTAGTAAATCAAATAGATGAGACATTTTCACAAGCACTTATTCGGTTAATTGATGAAAAGGGTATGAATGATGTTGAAGTTTATAAAAGAGCAAATGTAGATCGTAGGTTGTTTTCTAAAATTCGTAATGATATATATTATCAACCAAGTAAAAATACAGCAATTGCCTTTGCAATAGCATTAAAGCTAAACCTTGATGAAACAAAAGATTTATTAGCAAAGGCAGGGTATGCACTTTCCCATAGTAGTAAATTTGACTTAATTATTGAGTATTTTATTGAGGAAGGAAATTATAATATTTACGAAATAAATGAAGTTTTATTTGCATTTGGACAAAAACTATTAGTCGGGTAATTGTCATTAATTTAAATGTGATAATATAAAAATTATAGATATAAAATTTGTCGCCTTTTAAGCGACCTATATAAACTATTATAGTGCTATCATAAAAATAATAAAAAGCAAGGGAGGATAGCACTATGAAAAAGGGGTTAACTGAACTAATATTTATACTTGATAGAAGTGGCTCAATGTGTGGACTTGAAGGAGATACTATTGGAGGATTTAACTCAATTTTAGCAAAGCAAAAAAAAGAAGAAGGAGAGGCTGTAATAACTACAGTATTATTTGATGACAAATACGAATTGCTGCATAATGGTGTTAATATAAAAGATGTAATTCCTATAACAGAGAAGGAATACTATGTAAGGGGAACAACAGCACTGTTAGATGCAATAGGAAGAACTATAAATAAAGTTGTAAATGAACAGAAAAACAAATCAGAGGACGAGCGTGCTGAACACGTTTTATTTGTGATTATAACAGATGGAATGGAAAATGCCAGCCAAGAGTATAGTTTTGACAAAGTTAGACAAATGATAGAATATCAAAAAACTAATTATGGTTGGGAATTTATATTTCTTGGTGCAAATATTGATGCTATTTCTACTGCAGCACGTTTTGGAATTGGGCAAGATAGAGCAGCAAATTATAATGCGGATAAAGAAGGAGTATTACTTAATTATCAGGTTATTAATGAAACAGTTAGTTGTTTACGCACGAGTCACAAAATCGCAGATAATTGGAAAGAACGTATAGAAGAAGATTTTAAGAGGAGAAGAAAATAGAAATAAATTTTAAAGATAGGCCATATCACACATATAACTTATGTAAAGTGATATGGCTTATCTTTTAAAAGTTGAGTTATATTATTAATAAAAGTATGGTTTAAATTTGATTATTATAAAAGGATTATTTGAAAAAAATACAATTTTATTATAAAATAAACTTCGAGTAAAACTCATTATCAAAATTATATTTATTAGAGCTGTTGAGACTTTATAGAGTTAAAATAAAGTTAATTTAAGTTATGTAGTAATGCTCAAAAATTAATATTTTGGAGGAACAATATGTATAACTATGTTATTGTAGGTGCAGGATTTGTTGGATGTGTATTGGCAGAAAGGATAGCAAATGTTTTAAACAAAAAGGTTTTAATAATTGAAAAGAGAAATCACATTGGAGGAAATGCTTATGATTATTTTAATGAGGATGGAATTTTAGTACATAAATACGGTCCTCATATTTTCCACACAAATAATAAGGAAGTTTGGGATTATCTTTCAAAGTTTACTGAATGGTATCATTACCAACACAGGGTATTGGCATATGTTGATGGACAAACTGTTCCAATGCCTATTAATTTAGATACAATAAATATGTTATATAATACTAATTTTACACCAGTTGAGTTAAAAGATTTTTTTGAAAAAATAAGAGATAAGAAGGAAGAAATATTAAATTCAGAGGATATGGTCATTAGTAAGGTTGGGAAAGAACTTTATGAAAAGTTTTTTAAAGGATATACAAAAAAACAATGGGACTTATATCCATCACAATTAGAGCCAGAGGTCACAGCAAGAATACCGATTAGAACCAATAGAGATGGAAGGTATTTTACAGATAAATATCAAGGTATGCCAAAGTATGGTTATACCAAAATGTTTGAGCGTATGTTAAACAGTTCAAATATACATATAATGTTAAATGTGGACTATAAAGATGTTATAAGCAATATAGAATATGAAAAATTGATTTATACAGGCCCAATTGATTATTATTTTGATTATAAATATGGCAAACTTCCATATAGGTCATTAAAGTTTGAATTTGAAACTTTAGATTGTGAAAAATATCAAGAGGTTGGAACTGTAAACTATCCAAATGATTACGACTTTACAAGAATAACTGAATTTAAACATTTAACAGGCCAAAAACATTTTAAAACAACAATTGTAAGGGAGTATTCTACATCAGAGGGTGAACCGTATTACCCAATTCCTCAAAAGAAAAATATTGAACAATACAAGCTCTATGAAGAAGAGGCGAAAAAATTAGATAATGTATATTTTGTTGGACGCCTTGCGAATTATAAATATTTTAATATGGACAAGGTAGTAGAGGAGGCTCTAAATCTTTTTAATGAAAGCATAAAATAATTTTTTTGAATTTCAAATTGATTTTTGCGATTAAATTTTACAAATTTATAAAATTTATGGGTTAAAAATTAAGATTAAATTAAAAATACTTTACCTATATTGACTGTATAGAAAATAAATGATTATACTTAAAAAGTAAATGTTCTAAATCAATAGAACTTTAGCAATAAACTCTTAAAGGAGTAAGGTTTAATAATATGAGAAGGATTAGAAGTATATATAACTTTATACCTCAATATGCTGTAATTCCGTTGCTCTTATGCGTAGTAATCAATTTTTCAGTATATTCTGGAGCACGGTTGTTTTATAAAAACAGGGTATTTCACGATTTGACAACCAATTTAGATAATATGATCCCAGTAGTACCGATATTTATAATTTTTTACTTAGGAAGTTATCTGTTTTGGATTTTTAACTATATATTAATAAGTCGAATAAGCGAAGAAAATTGCTATCGACTTGCGATATCAGATATATTAGGTAAATTAATCTGTTTTATTATATATATTACATTTCCTACAACCAATATTAGACCAAATATTGTTGAATCAAACATTTTTGTGGATATGCTCAAATTTGTATATAGCGTAGATGCAGCTAATAATCTTTTTCCATCAATCCACGTTTTAGTTAGCTGGTATTGTTTTATTGGCATTAGAAATAATAAAACAATTCCTGTTTGGTATAGGTATTTTTCTTTGTTTATGGCTATAATGATAAGTATATCAACTTTAACTACAAAGCAGCACGTTATAGCAGATGTTATTGCAGGATTAGTGTTAGCTGAAGTAACCTGGAAGCTTTCTTTACAGCTACAACTTTACAGAGCAAAAAAATTAGTAAATCAGGAGGTATAAATGAAGGTTTTAACTATAGCAATTCCTTGCTACAATTCAGCATCTTATATGGAGAGAGCAATAGAATCACTACTTGTGGGAAGTGATGATATTGAAATTTTAATTATTAATGATGGATCTAAGGATAATACAGCAATAATTGCTGACGAATATGAGAAAAAGTATCCAAATATAATACGTGCAATACACAAAGAAAATGGTGGACACGGCGATGCTGTAAACACAGGATTAAAATATGCAACAGGAATGTATTATAAAGTTTTAGATAGCGATGACTGGTTTGATAAAAAAAGTTTTATCAAAGTGTTAGATGTTTTAAGAAGTATGGCCAATAAACCTGAGCCAATTGATATGCTAATTACAAATTATGTATATGAAAAGGTAAGTATAGGAAAATCAAAAAGCATTAACTATAAAAGTGCTATGCCGGAGGAAAGAATTTTTACTTGGGATGATATAGGAGATTTCAAAATAAGCCAGAATATATTAATGCATTCTGTTATTTATCGTACAGAGATTTTAAGAAATTGTAATTTAGAGCTTCCGAAACATACATTTTATGTTGATAATATTTTTGTGTTTAAACCATTACCTTATGTAAAAACAATGTATTACATAAATGTTGACCTTTATAGATACTTTATTGGAAGAGAAGATCAGTCAGTTAATGAAAAAATAATGATAGGACGTATAGATCAACAGATAAAGGTTACAAAGATAATGATTGATCTATACGATCCTACACAAATAGAGAGCAAAAAGCTTCGTAAATATATGACTCAATATTTAACTATGATGATGACAGTGAGTACAGTGCTCCTTTTAAAATCCAATACAGTAGAAAACTTAAATAAGAAGGATGAGTTATGGAATTATTTACGTTCTAAAAATAAAAACTTATATGAAGAAGTAAATAAAACGTTGTTAGGCAAACTAATGCAAATGGATACTTTTATAGGGAAAAAGATAATATTATCAGGTTATTCTTTATCAAAAAAAATTTACGCATTTAATTAATGATTTATATTTGTGATAGAACAAAGAATTATTTTGAAAAAAGGACAGGTATGAATAATACTTGTCCTTTTTTATATAAGATTTGTATTACTAATTTCATAGAAAAACATATTTGCTTACTTACAAGCTTAAAATTATTTAATAATCGTAACAAAGTGTAAAAAAATTGAAAAATTTATTGATTAAAAATATTCTGTATATTAAAATAAAACTGAAAATATTGAGTATTTCAGTTTTATTGAAGGGAGTTTTAAAAATGAATAAACCGGTTTTATCCTCTCATTTTCAATCAAGAACACCATCAGATATAAGATTAGCACAAATGAAATATGAAGAGCGTAAAGTTAAGCCGCAAGCTGTTATAAATGTAGGTATAGGAAATGTATCACTTCCAACTAATCCAGCTATGATGAAGAGAATGTTCTCACTTGATGCAGCTGAAAGTCCATTTTCAAAAGGGGTTATAAGATATTCAACTACGGCTGGTTTTAAAGAATGCCAAGATGCATTTAAAAATATTTTAAAATGTGAAGGTTTTGATACAAGTAATCTTTATGTTCAAATAACCGATGGTGGTTCAGCTGCTATGGAAATACTTTTATTAGGGGTATGTGGCCCTGCAGGTTCAGATGAAAGACCCCTTTTAATGATTGATCCAGCGTATACGAATTATATTTCCTTTGCTGAAAGAATAGGCAGAAGGATTGTTACAGTTAAACGTAAATTAAATGAAAAAGGGAAATTCAGCCTTCCTGAAATAGATAAAATTGAAGAAATGATAAAGAGGTACAATCCGGGAGCACTTCTTGTTATACCATATGACAACCCAACAGGACAGTTATATGATTACGAAACACTTATTGAACTTGCAAAACTATGTGTAAAATATAATATGTGGATGGTAAGTGATGAGGCATATCGAGAACTTTATTATACAGATGATACAAGATTAGTAAGTATATGGGGAATAACAGATAAAGAGGTTCCAGGAATTGAAGGTAGAAGGATAAGTATAGAAACTGCTTCAAAGGTATGGAATGCCTGTGGCTTGAGAATAGGTGCATTAATAACGGACAATGTAGAATTTAATAATCGTGCTGTAGCAGAATATACAGCAAACCTTTGTGCAAATGTATTAGGACAATACATATTTGGAGCACTTGCCCACGAATCAAAGGAACAAATTTTAGATTGGTGTAAAAACCTTAGAAACTATTATAAAGAACAGATTATGACAGTATACAACGGTCTTAAAAACTTAGAACCAAATTTAATTGTTTCAAGTCCTGATGCTTCAATATACTTGGTTATAGATGTTAGAAATGTAGTAAAACCAGGATTTGATTCAATTGATTTTGTTCTTTACTGTGCAGAAAAGGGTGTGGTTGAAATAGATGGTGTTGAAACAACATTATTAGTAGCGCCAATGAAGGGTTTCTACAATGTTGAGGAGGGTGAATACAACCCTGGAACTACACAATTTAGAATTTCCTTCGTAGAGTCACCAGATAAAATGGCAAAGGTTCCTGAACTATTTGTAAAGCTACTAAAACAATATGAGTCACAACGATGATTTTATTAGGTAGACATATTATTTATATATTGTATTAATTTTAATATTGATAGCTGATACAGGCATTTTCTTTAAATGTCTGTATTTTTATTTAGATTTTAAAGAGAAATTATTTGAAATATATAATTCTATATTTAATTTCAGAATATTTTATATTGACTATGGAGTGGGTAGGTTTTATAATATACCCATAGGGGGTATATTATAAACTGAGATAAAAAAATTATAATAATAATTTTATACTTAAATAAATTAATAGGTTTATAAATAATTTAATAATCCTATCAAAAAATAAATCTATCCGAAATTAGTAAATAAAATATGTTGAGGTGATTATTATGGAAAAAATAGTTATAATAGGTGGTGTAGCAGCGGGTGCTACAGCAGCAGCAAAAGCAAGAAGACTTTCGGCTGATGCTAAAATTACAATTCTTGAAGCTGGACCAGATATATCATTTGCAAATTGTGGGCTTCCATATTATATAGGGGGAGATATTAAGAATAGATCAAAACTTATACTACAGAGCCCAGAAAGTTTTTATGAACAATATCAAGTAGATGTTTATGTTAATACAAAAGCAATAGAATTAGATAGACAAAATAAAATTGTATATGCTGTTAATACTGTTACAGGTGAAAAGATGGCTTTTGATTATACAAAATTAATTTTAGCTCAGGGTGGTAAGCCTATTGCTCCACCAATTCCAGGTGCAGAACAAGATCATGTTTTTCAACTTTGGACACTTGAAGATATGGATAAAATACATTCATTTATAGAAGATAAAAAACCCAAAACAGCTGTTGTTGTAGGTGGTGGGTTTATAGGACTTGAAATGACAGAAGCATTAGTAAAAAGAGGGATAAAGGTTTCAGTAGTGGAAATGATGCCTTACGTGATGAGTATAATGGAAGCAGAAATAGCAGGTTTTATTCAGCAAGAAATGTTGTCATATGGGGTAAATATACTAACAGGTAAAGCTGTATCTGAGATAGGTAAAAACAGCGTAACACTTAAAGATGGCATAAAAGTGGATGCAGATATGGTATTATTATCAATTGGTGTTAGACCTACATTACAACTTGCACAAGAAGCTGGTCTTGCTATAGGCGATGCAGGAGGACTATTAGTTGATTCAACATTAAAGACAAGTGATGACAATATTTATGCAGCAGGCGATATGATTGAATTTGAACACAGAGTTCTTGGTAAGAAGGTTCGTATTCCTCTGGCGGGCCCTGCTAATCGTCAAGGAAGAATTGCAGCTGAGAATGCTCTTGGTAAAAAACATGAGTATAAAGGCCCTATTGGTACATCAATAGTAAGGGTTTTTGATGCAGTTGCAGGAATTACAGGGCTTTCATTAAAAGCTGCAAGGTCTGTAGGATTTAATGCAGATGCAATTGTAGTTCATAAGGAACACCATACTTCTTATTATCCTGGATCAGAATTAGTTACAGTGCTTATTGTTTATGATAAAGATACTGGATTAATATTAGGAGGCCAAACAGCTGGTTATGCAGGAGCAGATAGAAGGTTAGATGTTTTAGCAACTGCTGTGGCATCAAAACTTACTGTTTATGACCTTGCTGATATAGATTTTGCATACTCACCACCATTAGGAACTGCAAATGATGCTATTAATATGGCAGCCTTCGTAGCTGAGAATAGAATTTCAGGTTATTCACCTTCATTAACTGTTTCTGAAATTGATGATTTTTTAAATGGAAAAGATGCGTTGTGGATTGATGTTAGAGATGTATTTGCATTTGAAAAATCACATGTAGAGGGTGCAGTAAATGTACCACTTGAAATGATAGCAACTGTTCTAAACAGAATTCCAAAAGATCAATTAATATTAATTTATGATCAAACAGGAAAGAAAGGACATCAAGCAGTACGTACTTTTATTGGGGCAGGATTTACAAATGTGTATAATGTAAGTGGTGGATTTGAAAGTCTTTCACGTTATATAAGGGCAATTAATCCAATAAATTTCCAAATTAATTTACCTTCACCAGAAGTCAAAAAAATAGGAGAAAAGAATACTGAAGATAAGAAGAATGTTGCAACAGAAGAAATAAAGAAGGAACAGTCTAATGAACCTTTAATTGTTGATGTTCGTACAGAAGAAGAATTTGAGTATGGAGCATTTCCAGGGGCTATAAATATACCTTTAGATGAATTAGAATATAGAATAGATGAATTAGGAAATAAGGATAGAAAAATAATTTTATATTGTGCGTCAGGAGCAAGAAGTGCTTATGCTGTTCAAATTCTTAGAGCTTATGGTTTTACAAATCTTGAAAATGGTGGCGGATTAACAAGAATGATGGCACGCTTAAGAAATAAATAAAAATAATAGGTAATAGGCAATTTGATTGGTTGAACTCTTAGTTTTTGATGATATAATTGTATTATAAAGCAAATATAAAGGATATATTATTTTGTTAAATTTTGGGGGTAGAAATGAAATTTCAAATTACAAATGAAAATATTCAAAAATATAATGGAATAACTAAACTAGAATTTCCAAAGTATACAACACAATTAATTAACTTAGCAAATCAAAATGCACAGGGAACTAGACCAAAAGTTGTTGGACAACTATCTGAATTGTTTCAAGAATTTCAAAATCAGACAAACGATATTTCTATTGAAAATTGGGAAAGTTGGTATTTAGATAAATATCCCAATGCAATTGAAGAAGCAACAATAAAAATTTATGAACAGATAGAGAACTTTAAAAAAGCTATAGAATTGATAGATAAAAATTTAGTGGAAAAATGGGTTCGAGATCTTGTTATTAATAAAACATATAATGGTTTATATGTTCAACAAGCAATTTTAGCAGCATTTGCTGAAAAGACAGGCCAAGATTTTAGATTAGCTACACCTTATGAAGAATCACAAGGTATTGATGGTTTTGTAGGAGAAACTCCCTATTCTATTAAACCTGATTCATATAAAACAATGGGACATTTGTCAGAAACAATTAATGTAAAAATGATTTATTATTCAAAAACTAAAACAGGTTTGTATGTTGAAGTGGAGGAATAGCTGTCAAATTAACTTTTATATTTATATTAAAATACAAACAAATATCAGATCAATCTAAAATTGTTTTTACAAATCCAGAAGTAATAGACCAAATAAAAAAACATGTCACTTAAGACATGTTTTTTTATTTATATTTAGTTAAACATATAAAATTAAAGTAAATAACTCAAACAAAATACTGTATGTTGCAATGGGGTAAATTATTAGTTATTATAATGATGTTGTGGATATTACTTTAGAAGATTAAATTAGCTTAGTTAAGCACAAGAAAGGATGAACTTAATGAGTACATTCCATAAATTATATTTTAAAAATTCATCAGATATGTCAGAAATCCCTTCTAATTCAATAGATTTAGTTGTAACATCGCCACCATATCCAATGATTGAAATGTGGGATGAGCTATTTTTTGAAGACCAAAATGTCAAACAGTCCTTTGAAAAAGGTGATGGCAGAAGTGCATTTGAATTTATGCATCAAAATCTTGATAAAGTTTGGGTGGAATTAAGTAGAGTTGTAAAAAGTGGAGGAATTGTTTGTATAAATATAGGAGATGCAACTAGAACAATAAATAATAATTTTGAAATTTATATGAATCATTCCAGAATAATAGCCGCAATGAATAAATTAGGTTTTAAATCTTTACCGTCTATAATATGGAGAAAGCAAACAAATGCACCAAACAAATTTATGGGGTCTGGTATGTTACCAGCAGGTGCATATGTTACATTAGAACATGAATATATATTAATTTTTAGAAAAGATAAAAAAAGAGAATTTAAAACGCAGCTTGAAAAGAAGATTAGGCAGGAAAGTGCTTATTTTTGGGAGGAGCGTAATATATGGTTTTCTGATTTGTGGGATTTTAAAGGAGTTAATCAAAATTTAAAGGGAAATTCACGTTCAAGAAGTGCTGCTTATCCATATGAATTAGCCTATAGATTAATAAATATGTATTCTATTAAAGGAGATACTATCTTAGATCCTTTTTTAGGTACAGGTACAACTACTATAGCAGCGATGGCTTGTCAAAGGAATAGCATTGGTTATGAGATTGATAAAAATCTTTTAGAAATTATTGAAGAAAATGTATGGAAATCTATATCTTCGGCCAATAAGAGAACTCTTCAACGTATTAAGGATCATGACTATTTTATAAAAAATTACGAAAAGCCCATAAAACATTTTAATCAAAATTTAAAAATGCCAGTTATAACAGGTCAAGAAATAAATATTAAATTTAGTCTGATTGATAAAATTGAAAAAAATAATGATTATAATTATACTTGCTACTATAAAGATGTAATATTAGATGAAGATTTTTAAAATAGAGGAGGACAAGAGATGAAGATTTCAAAGAAGGATGCGTTGATGTGGTTTGAATTTTTTGCACAACTACCAGAGGATGAGGAGTTAAGTCCAAAGCAAGAAGAGATTGTTTATGCGACTTTTGCACAAATTGAAGCAGTAGTTGAACATAGAAATAGTATGCTAATGTCTCAAATTAAAAATTTAAGAACATTAGAAAACAGAACTTATTTTGTTGGAAATGAAGATAAATTTCCTAAAGGTTGTCGTTCTTGTTTACTGGGCAATGGTTTGGGTGCTATTAGAAAAACAAACAAGTGTAATTTAGATTGTAAGTTTTGCTATAACTATGGACAGTTAGAAGATATGCCTCCAGTTGGAGAAGGTTTATGGGAAATTGGAGGAACAAAGTTTTATGAAAGGGATATAGATCTACTTTTATCAATACAAAATAAACCTACTGGTGTTGCATATGTATATTTAGAACCATTTATGGAAATTGAAAAATATTATTCTGTAATAAAAAAATTTAGTGAAGCTAAAATCCATCAACATATGTACACAAATGGTACTTTGGCAACAGAGGAGACATTAAAGGCATTAGGTGAAGCTGGACTTAATGAGATACGCTTTAATTTAGGTGCTACTAACTGTTCAGACAAGGTTATAGAAAATATAGGTATAGCGAAACAGTATATTGAAAGAGTAGGTATTGAAACACCAATGACACCTGAGTTTTTTGAATCATTTCTAAAGAAAAAACAGGCTATATTAGATACAAAACTTGATTTTATAAACTGTGCAGAACTTCATTTAAATGAAAATAACATATACAATTATTATGGAGAAAATATGTATATATCAAGAGGTGGTTATATTTCACCAATTTGGAGTAGGGAGCTTACTCTTAAACTAATGAAAATTGCTGAAGAAGAAAACTGGGATTTAGTGGTTCACGATTGTTCAAACTATACAAAGTTTGCAAGAGGTTTAAATTTAGGCAGCAAAGAGGGAAAATGGTTTGGAGCAAGTAACTATTCTTGTGAGTTTTCAAGAATTCCATATGATGTATTTTTACCTATTTTGCAAGATGATAATTTTAAATTTTTAAGTGAAGAAGAATTACCATATGGATACAGGCCAGGGGAATTATTTTTCTAAAATATTGACACCTATATCAACCTAAAGTGAAAACTTTGATTTTTAAATAAATTTAAATCACCACTTTGGACGTGAATTTTTACCAATAGGTAAGCCAATGGAAATATTCAAAAAATAGTATATACAAAAATATGAAAGAAAAAGAGTCTTCTACAAATGAAGGTAGAGGGCTCTTTTTCTTTCATATTAAATAAACACTATTTACATTTAGATTTGATTATTGTATAAATATTTATTGTAATAATCTATAATGAAGAGCAATAATATGTTATAATACTTTTAAAAAGGGTTATATTTTAAATATCAGGGGGAGAAAAAATGGAAGTAGATAAAATTAAAAAATTCGAAGAGTTTTTTGCAAATTCCTTCAGGGATGGGAAAGTAGTGAGAGAGTTGAGGTTATCTTCTGAGGAAGTAGAATATATTAGAAAATCATACCCAAATGTTCAAATATCTAAATTAAGTGGATATGAAAAAAATAAGGATAAAAATTGGTATACAGTTAAATTAGGAAGATAAGTTTTAATTTATAAAAAATTACATTAGAAAGTAGGTTGTGAGATATGGAACATAAGAATAAAGCAGTTGTACTTGGAGCAAATTATTATATTGGACTTAGTGTTATTAGATGTCTTGGAAGTGAAGGAGTTAAAGTAGCAGCAGTTGATTATTCTAAAAAGGGTACATATGGATTTTACTCAAAATATTGTTCAGAGATTTTGATAGGTCCGCACTATAAGGAAAAGCCACAGGAGTTTTTACAATTTTTAATAGACTACGCAAAAAAGCAAGAGCATCCTCCAGTTCTATTTCCTTGTGCAGACCCTTATGTAGAGTTTGTTGATGAACACTTAGACGTATTAAAGCAGTATTATTTAATACATAATATGGAGCAAGGTTTATATACAAAGCTTATGAATAAAGGAACTTTAAGGGATTTGGCAATAGAACACGGAGTCAGAGTTCCAGAGACTGTAAGTGTTGATGAAGAGAATTTTATTGAAAAAGTAGAAGAACAAATTAAGTATCCTTGTTTAGTAAAACCTGTTGATTCTCATACCTTTGTTTCAATATTTAGAAGAAAGCTTTTTAAAGTTTATAATAGAGAAGAATTATTGTCTTGTGTTCAAAAAGCAAAGGAGGCTAATACGGAAGTTATAATTCAGAGGATAATAAAAGGTTTTGATGACTGTATGCACACCTTTGATGCCTATTTAAACAAAGATTCAAAGGTAACTCATTGGGTTACTTGTCAAAAGATGCGTCAATATCCTATAAATTATGGTGCTTCTGTGTATACAAAACAAAAATATGTACCAGAACTTTACGACATAGGAGCTAAATTTTTAGAAGGAGTAAAGTTTAAGGGATTTGCAGAAATTGAGTTTAAAAAGGATGAGGAAACAGGAATTTTCTATTTGATTGAAGTAAATGTTAGAACAACAAATTTAAATAATCTTTTATATAAGGTTGGAATTAATATGCCATATATTGCCTATAGGGATTTAACAGGAAATCCATTGCCAAATGATGCTGTGACTTGGGATACAAATAGAGCCTTTTGGTATGCCTATGAAGACATTTTAGCAATAAAAGAATATATTCGCACTAAACAGCTAACTTTATCTCAAGTTATTGCTTCCTTCTTTAGACCAAAGGCCTATGCAATTTGGGATATTAAAGACCCAAAGCCATTCTTCGTATTTTTAAATTCAAAAATATCAAGGGTATTTGATAAGATATTTAAAAGGGGATAAAAATTATTATTTGAGAGGAGAGTAAGATGATTAAATTATATGATTTAATAAAATGTCTTGACGAAGTAGAAATAAGAAATGGTAAAAATATAGATATAGAGGGAATAGCTTATAATTCCAAAAACGTTTTAAATGGTGATTTGTTTGTATGCATTAAAGGATATAAAACAGATGGACATAAATTTATATTAGATGCAGTTACAAATGGTGCAGTTGCACTTGTTGTTGAAGAGTTTCAAGATGGTTGGACAATACCTCAAATTAAAGTAAAAAACAGTAGAGAAGCATTATCAAGATTAAGTGATAGATTCTATGGTAGTCCTTCTAAAAAAATGAAGGTGATTGGTGTAACAGCAACTAATGGTAAGACAAGCACAACTTTTATGACAAACGCTGTATTGGAAAATAATGGTTTTAAAACAGGCCTAATAGGTACAGTTGCTGTTAAATATGGAAATACAATTATACCTGCAAACTTGACAACTCCAGAATCATTAGACTTACATAGATATTTTGATAAGATGTATAGGGAAGGGATTACCCACGTAACTATGGAGGTGTCCTCTTCAGCACTTGATTTGAAACGTGTAAATGATGTGGATTTTGACATTGTTGTCTTTAATAACATAAGTAGAGAACACATAGACCTTCACGGTTCCTTTGAGGAATACTTTAGAGTAAAATCAAGTCTTATTACTAATGCAAAGGAAAATCAATTTGCTATTTTGAATTTAGATTGTCCATACGTTGCTTCTCTTGTTGATAAAACAAAGGCCAAGGTTATAACTTATGGTATTGAAAACCCAAATGGACATCTTTATTGCAAAAATATTGACCTTTCAACAGGACGAGCAAAGTTTACAGTTGAGATTAGAAAAGAGTTTAGAGGTGAAGATATTCTTTATACACCAACCTCCTTTGATGTAGAGCTTAAAACGCCAGGATACCACTCGGTTTATAATGCTATGGTTGCAATTACTGTTGGATTAATATGTGGTGTTCCAATTGATGTTATAAAGGATGCACTATTAAAGTTTGGCGGTGTTGAGAGACGTTTTGAAATAATATATGAAGAGGATTTTAAGATTATAGACGACCATTTTGCAAACCCTGGAAATATAGATGTGACATTAGAAACACTACAAAAGATGAAGTATAACAATTTAAAGCTGGTTTATGCAATAAGAGGAAATAGAGGGCCTATAGTCAATAGAGAAAATGCAGAAACAATTGTAAAATGGGCACATAAATTGGGTCTAAAGGAAATAATTGCGACTTTAAGTAGATCCCATACGACTGAAAAGGATTGGGTTAAAGAGGAAGAAATACAGGTCTTTAAGGAAGTTATGAATAAAGCTGGTATAGATGTTATTTTATACGATGAATTGTATGATTCAATAAAGCACGCGATAAAGGAAGTAGGAAAAGATGATGTAATTCTTCTTGCTGGTTGTCAAGGAATGGACTATGGAGCAAAGGTTGCACTTGAAATCATAAGAGAACTAAATCCTAATATAGATGCAGTTAAGTTATTTAAACCATTACAAAACAGAGTAGCAGGTGTGTAAATATACGTAGTCTAAAGAAAGAAGGGAAGATAGATGAACGATAAGGTCATAGGTATAATCGGAGGAATGGGACCAGAAGCAACTGCAGATCTATTTATGAAAATAATTCAAAAAACAAAGGTTGAAAAGGATCAAGATCATTTTAGAATAATAATAGACAACAACCCTAAAATTCCAGATAGAACAAAGGCAATTTTATATGGTGGCGAAAGTCCAATAAATGCACTTATAAATACTGCAAAGAATCTTGAAAAGGCTGGTGTAGATGTTGCGTGTATTCCTTGTATGACATCGCACTATTTCATAGAAGAAATTCAAAACAGTGTGTCTTACCCTATAATAAATGCCTTTGATGTAGTAAGAGAATGTATATTTAAGCATTATCCCAATGCTAAAAATATAGGTGTTTTGGCAACGACGGGAACAGTTAAAACTGGTATATTCAAAAAACATCTCGATTTTGCTAATGTTATATATCCATCTCCAACTATTCAAGAGGAAAAGGTGATGGAGGCAATATATGGCGAAAAGGGAATAAAAAGAGGTGTTAAAAACGAGATACCATTAAATTTATTAAAGAGTGCAGCAGAGCATTTAATTTCTCAAGGAGCAGAGCTTATAATACTTGGATGTACAGAAATAGGATTAGTTTTAAAACAAGAGCACGTTGAAGTACCTGTGATTGACCCTATGGATGTTTTAGCTGATGCACTTATAAAATAACAAAAAACGACAACACATTGTAGCAATAATCCCCATCTTAATTGTGTTAAAATACAATTGAGATGGGGTGATTTATGTGGACAAATATATACTAATGAAGGAAGTAGAAAAATTAAATCGAATGGTAGAATGTACTGATTATAATAAATTGCAAAATAATGACATTATAAAGCAAAGTCAAATAGTAGATAAACTAATAGTTGCATATATGAAGCAAATGCACAATAAAATAAAAGTAGCAAAGTAGGAGGAATTATGAAATTTCATAGAGCAGTTGCTGTATATATATTAAATACAAAAAATGAAATTCTATTACTTTATCACAAAAAACTAAATACGTATCTTCCGCCAGGTGGACACGTTGAAGAAGGGGAGTTAACTCACGTTGCAGCAGAAAGAGAAGCCTATGAGGAGGCTGGCGTTAAAATTGAGTTTATTGATGTAAAAAATAATCTTGGTGATGAAAGAGCAACACCTCTACCAACTCCTTTTTTAGTTCAGCTTGAGGATATAGGAGACCATTATCACGAAGATTTTGTGTATTTAGCACGAGCAAAAAGTGATAGGCTTATAAATAATGAAGGACACAAGGATATTGGATGGTTTTCAATTGATGAGGCCTATAAATTAGAATTGTTTGAAAATGTAAAAAAACAATTAGATTATATTAGAAAAATTATATGCGTTTAATCTAAAAAGTCCTCTTGTTAAGTCAGAGGGCTTTTTATTATGGGAACAGGTTTAATGGTTATATATGGATATTATTATAATTTATTCTATATCCAATATAAAAATTAAACTACATATAGGAATAAATATAATTTGGCATTTAATTTGCATATATTTAAAACAAGAATATTAAGGGGGGATTTATATGTCACAAAACCTACAGGTTGAAACTTCGACTGTAAAGAATAAGACGGTAAAGGTTCCACATACTTATGTAATCATCTTTATGGTAGTTTTACTTGCTTGGCTTCTTACATTTTTGGTTCCAGTTGGAAAGTTTGAAACTCAAGAGGTTAAGTACAAACAGGGAGAAAAGGAGAAGAAGAAGACAGTTGTTAAAGCAGATAGTTTCCAATATGAAGTTGATGAATCAGGTAATGTAGTTAGAAAACCTGCAAAACTATGGGGAACAGAGGATACTGGCGGTTATGGTATGTTAAACTATGTATTTGAAGGTCTTGTAACAGGAGATAAATGGGGTTCAGCAGTTGGTATAGTAGCATTTATACTTGTTATAGGCGGTGCGTTTGGAATTATTTTAAGAACAGGTGCAGTTGATTCAGGAATAATGTCAATGATAAAAGTAACAAAAGGAAAAGAATTTCTAATAATACCAGTTCTCTTTGTTTTATTCTCACTTGGTGGTGCAGTATTTGGAATGGGTGAAGAGACTATTCCATTCGCAATGATAGTTGTACCTCTTGTAATAGCTTTAGGATATGATGCGGTTGTTGGTGTGCTTATAACATATGTAGCAAGTCAAATTGGATTTGCAACATCTTGGATGAATCCATTTAGCCTTGCTGTTGCACAGGGAGTTTCTGGAGTTCCTGTATTTTCAGGTGCGACCTTTAGAATAATAATGTGGATTGTATTTACCTTTGCAGGTTTAGTTTATACAATGGTTTATGCAAGCAAAGTTAAGAGGAATCCAGAATATTCAGTTTCTAAGGAAGCAAATGAATACTTCAAAAAAGAAGCAATTAAAGAAGATGGAAAGCACGAATTCAATTTAGGACATAAATTAGTTCTTTTAACAATACTATTAGGAATAATTTGGGTTGTATGGGGCGTTACAAAGAAGGCTTATTACATTCCTGAGATTGCATCACAATTCTTTGTTATGGGACTTGTTGCAGGTATAATAGGTGTTATATTTAAACTAAATGATATGAAGGTAGATGACATTGCAACATCCTTCCAAAGAGGAGCAGCAGACTTAGTTGGAGCAGCACTTGTTGTTGGTATGGCAAAGGGAATATTAATAATACTTGGTGGTTCTGACCCTTCAACTCCAACAGTATTAAACACTATATTAAATGGAATGGGCAAAACAGTAGGTCAATTAGGAGGAGCTTTTGCAGCTTGGTTTATGTATCTATTCCAATCAATATTCAACTTCTTTGTTGTATCAGGTTCAGGTCAAGCAGCACTAACAATGCCAATAATGGCTCCACTTTCAGACTTGGTTGGAGTTTCAAGACAGACTGCTGTACTTGCTTTCCAACTTGGTGATGGATTAACTAATGTTATAGTTCCAACATCAGCTTGTTTAATGGGGGTTTTAGGTGTTGCAAGAATAGATTGGGGTAAATGGGCAAAATGGCAAATTAAGATGCAAGGATTCCTATTCTTATTAGGAACAATTTTCGTTCTAATAGCACACTTTATAGGATTCTAATATGTGTATTTAAAAATTAGCAAAAGGTAAAACAAGTTTTTCAGTCTGTTGAAATATATTGATTAGCCCCATGAAAGATTTCTTGGGTATTCGTTCATTTTGCTAAGCAATTCTAAGCTTTTCTTTGTTTGAAAAAGTCCTACCCTCGCGATGCCATCGTCCTGATGGCCGCTCGGCTCGGCACGTCCTGTGCCGAATTACGGACTTTTTCAAAGTCGAAAAGCAAGAATTGCTAAAGCTCATGAAAGAACCTATCGAAATCCTTTCATGGGGCTTTTTCAAATTTTAGCTAACAATTAGGTTTGTTAACAGGCCGAAAAGTAAACTACCTTTTGCTAATTTTTGTTTGCATTTTATTGTAGATAAGTATATAATAATATATGAACAATTATTCATATATTCAAGTGAGGTGATTTTATGGATAAAAAGATAGATATATGTTCCTGTAGCGTGATACACGAAGAAGTGGTTAATGAAGTAAAAAATAAAATGCCTGAGGAAGAATTGCTTTTTGATTTAGCAGAGTTTTTTAAGGTTTTTGGTGATAGCACAAGAATTAAAATAATGTATGCACTTTTTGAACATGAGATGTGTGTATGTGATATAGCAGCTCTTCTTAATATGACTCAATCGGCAGTTTCACACCAGCTTAGGGTGTTAAAACAAGCAAGACTTGTTAAATATAGAAAGGAAGGAAAAGTGGTTTATTATTCCCTTGATGATGAACATATAAAAGACATTGTAAAAGAGGGACTTGAACATATAAATGAAGGGAGATGAGGGATTTGAAATATGAATATTATTTAGAAGGTTTAGGATGTGCAAATTGTGCAGCAAAAATGGAAAAAAGGATTAAAGAAATAGAAGGTGTAGAGTTCGCTTCTATTGATTTTGTAAACAAAAAGCTAATAATTGAAACAAAGAATGTTGAGTCTGTATCAAAGGAAGCTGAAAATATAATAAAAAGTATTGAATCACACGTCAATATGGTAAGCATAAATAATTTAGAAGAGAAATTAGAGGAGAAAGAGGAATTAAAATCAAAATTTATTCAATACTTAATTGGAATTGTATTGTTCCTAATTATGATTTTTTCAAAAAATCAAAGCATAAAATTAGTTTTTGCTTTTATATCCTATATTTTAATAGGAGGTGACATTGTTTTAAAGGCCCTTAAAAATATTATAAAAGGACAAATTTTCGATGAAAACTTTTTAATGACAGTTGCAACATTTGGAGCCTTTTTAATAGGAGAGTATCCCGAGGCAATTTCAGTTATGCTTTTTTACAAGATAGGTGAAACTTTGCAGGATATGGCTGTTGATAAATCAAGGAAATCAATTAAAAACCTATTAAAGCTCAAGGCTGAATTTGCAAATCTATTAAAAGACAATAACCCTATAAAAGTTAAGCCTGAGGAATTAAAGATAGATGACGTTATTCTTGTAAAGGCAGGAGAGAGAATACCTGTTGATGGAGTAGTTGTGGAAGGGGTAAGTTCATTAGATACATCAGCATTAACAGGAGAAACTATGCCATATTTTGTGAATGAGGGTAAAGAAGTTTTGTCAGGAAGTATAAATTTAGATGGAATAATAAAAGTTAAAGTTACAAAGCCATACAAAGATTCAACAGTAAAAAGAATATTAGATTTAGTTGAAAACGCAGCAGCAAATAAAGCAAAAACAGAAAACTTTATTACAAAGTTTGCAAGATACTATACTCCTGTAGTAGTAGGTTTGTCCTTTTTACTTTCGGTGCTTCCACCTTTTTTAGGCTATGGTACCTATAAAGAATGGATATATAGAGCTTTAATATTCTTAGTTGTATCCTGCCCCTGTGCTCTTGTTATATCAATCCCACTTAGTTTCTTTAGTGGTATTGGGCTTGCTTCAAAAAGGGGGATTTTGATTAAAGGAAGTAACTATATTGAAGCACTTTGTGATCTAAAAACAGTTGTTTTTGATAAGACAGGAACGTTAACGTTAGGAAAGTTTAAGGTGTCTGATATTATGCCTATGAACGGCTTTAATAAAGAAGATGTGCTAAAGTATGCAGCATATGTAGAGAGCTTTTCTAACCATCCAATTGCAGTATCGATAGTAAAGGAATATGGAGAGTATATAGATAAAACTAAAGTAAATGAATTAAAGGAGATAGCTGGACAAGGTTTAATTGCAGTAGTAGAAGGTAAAAAAGTAATAGTTGGAAATTTAAATCTTATGAAGTTAAATGGTGTAAAAGTTTTAGAAGAATTAAGTGGAACAGTGGTATTTGTAGCAGTTGAAGGAATTTTAGCAGGCTATATAATTATTTCAGATACAATAAAAGGCTCAAGTAAACAAGTCATAGAAGCACTAAACAAATTAAATATAGATACAGTAATGTTAACAGGTGATAATAAAAACTCGGCAGAGAATGTAGCAGGACAATTGGGTATAAAACAATATTATTACGGGCTTCTTCCACAGGATAAGGTGGAAAGGTTTAACGAGATTAAGAAGCGGGCTTCAGGAAAAGTTGCCTTTGTTGGCGATGGAATAAATGATGCACCAGTTCTTAAAATATCTGATGTAGGAATTGCAATGGGGGCATTAGGCCAGGATGCCGCAATAGAAGCAGCAGATATAGTAATTACAAATGATGAAATAGAAAAGGTTTATGAAGCAATTAATATCTCAAAATATACAAGGAAAATTGTTTGGCAAAATATTATATTGGCACTTTCTGTTAAAATATTGGTGTTAATATTAGCAGCTTTAGGTTTATCTAATATGTGGGAGGCAGTTTTTGCCGATGTTGGGGTTGCATTACTTGCAGTATTGAATTCTCGAAGAATATTAAAGATAGATTACTAAAATTATATGTTAAAAGGCACATTGAAGTGATTATTTAAAATCACTTCAATGTGCCAAATTTATTACTTAATTTCCTTTAAAACTGCAAGTAAATAATCCCACATTCTCTTTACAGATGATATGCTAATGTGTTCATCTGGTGTATGAACATCGTATAGATTTGGTCCAAAGGAAATCATATCAACATCTTCACCCAATTTTTCTTTAAACAGACCACATTCAACACCAGCGTGGATTGCAACTATTTCTGCGTCCTTTCCAAACATCCTCTTGTATACATCCATAAATAGCTGTCTTAGTTTTGAATCTGGGTCATATTGCCATTCTGGGTAGTCAGAATCTGCAACAAGTTCAGCACCTATAACTTCTGCAACCTTCTTGGCTTGGTTGAGTATATTATATTTTAAGCTTCTAACTGAACTTCTAACTGCAGATTGGAAAAGAATTTCATTTTCCTTTGTTTCTACTACACCAAGGTTAGTTGAACTTTCAACAAGCCCATCAATTGCCATACTCATTGTTTGTATTCCATTCGGTATAAGAACAAGTGATGCAATAACTTTATTTTTTGTATCACTATCAAAGCATTTATTTATTTCTTTATCAATCTTTGAAACAAATACATTTACATTTGCATCTGAACTTCTAAGTTCATTCTTTAAAATCTTATCCCATTCGTTTATTTTATCTTGAAGCTTTTGAAGATCATTTTCGTTTATTAAAATAGTAGCATCGCATTCTCTTGGTATTGCATTCATTTTAGAACCGCCGTTTATTTCAACTAAATCAAAGTTTAATTCTCTTGCAAGGTCATCTAAAATTCTTCCCATTATTTTGTTAGCATTTCCTCTACCTTTGTCTATTTCCATACCAGAGTGACCACCCTTAAGTCCTCTTATACTAATAGTATAGGCAGCCTTATTTTTGTCAGCGTCTACAAGGTTTGCCTTAACCTTATGAGTTGTTCTAACACCACCTGCACAGCTAACAAGAAGCTTGCCTTCTTCTTCAGAGTCTATATTTATTAGCATTTTTCCCTTTAAATTACTTCCATCAAGTGCCATTGCACCACCCATACCTGTTTCTTCTTCAACTGTTAAAAGAACTTCAATTGGTGGGTGAGGAATATCATTGGATGCAAGAATTGCAAGTGCGTAAGCTATTGCTATACCATTGTCTGCTCCAAGTGTTGTTCCATTTGCGTATATGTAATCTCCATCTAATCTAAGTTGTATAGCATTCTTTTCAAAGTCGTGCCTTGTATCTTTGTTTTTTTCACAAACCATATCCATATGTCCTTGTATAATTACAGTTGGAGCATTTTCATATCCTTTTGTTCCAGGCTTTTTGATTATTACATTTAGTGCTTTATCTTGAATAACCTCAAGGTTATGCTTTTTAGCAAAATCTACAAGATAGTCACTTATTGCTTTTTCGTTTCCTGAACCTCTTGGAATTTTGGATATTTCTTCGAAATATTCAAATACTAATTGTGGTTCTAATCCTCTTAAAACGTCAGCCATTTTATTACCTCCCTATAGGTTTTTTCATTACATAAATATTATATGAAAATACAAAATATTAATCAATCTAATTATTTAGAAAAATTATAAAAATATATTGACTTAAAAATTCAGATAATTTATAATGAAATCAAACATAAACAAACAAAAACAATCATAAAATGATAATGAAATAAACATAAACAAACAAGAGGTGAAGGAATGAAGGTTCTTAAATATACTTTTAAAACTGAAATGGCACTCCATGCAAGACCAACTACAATGATTATATCAGAGGCAAATAAATTTAAATCTGATATAAGAATAGAAAAGGATAATATAAATGTAAATGCTAAAAGTTTAATAAGTGTTTTAAGCCTTGTAGTAGAAAAAGGGGATACTATTAAGATAGTTATAGAGGGTTCTGATGAAGAAGAGGCATATAATTCTATAAAAAATTTATTTGAAAGTTTAGAGGATTAGGTGATGTTATGTTTGCAGAGGAACGAAAAGCCAAAATACTTGAAATGATAAATTCAGGTAACAGTGTTAGAGTTTCAGAACTTTCAAGGTTATTTAATGTGTCAGAGGCAACAATTAGGAGAGATTTAATTGAACTTGAGCAGGCTGGTTGTATTGTAAGAACCCACGGAGGGGCTGTGTCTAATACAAGTACAAATTTTGAACCTTCCTTTAAAGAAAAACAAGATAAATTTCTAAAGGAAAAGGAACAAATAGCTAAAAAGGCAGCTTCTTTAATAGAGGATGGAGATACAGTTACCATTGATTCAGGAACTACAACTCAGTTTATTTCAAAGTATTTAAATGCTAAGGGTGTAACAGTTGTTACAAACTCGGTTAATCTTGCAGATGAACTATCTGATAGGGAAGATGTTGAGGTAATAGTAACAGGTGGATTACTTAGAACAAAAACTAAGGCGATGGTTGGTCCTGTTGCTGAGGAAACGTTAAAAAAGCTTAAGGTTGATAAGCTCTTCTTAGGTGCCAATGGAATATCTATAAAATCTGGTGTAACAACTCCTAATATAGTTGAGGCTAATACTAAAAGAGTAATGATAGAAGGGGCGAAAGAGGTATTTTTATTAATAGATAGTTCTAAATTTGATGAGGTTAATTTTTCATTAATATGTCCTGTGTCAAAGATAGATTATATCGTTACAGATAAGCTTCCTAAGGATTATGAAAAATATGAATATTTAGGTATAAAATTCATACTAACATAAGAAGGTGATAAATTGATTTATACTGTAACTTTAAATCCAGCAATAGATAAAACAATCGTATTAGATAAACTTTTATTAGGACACGTAAATAGGAGTATAAGTTCGAGGGATGATATAGGGGGAAAAGGAATAAACGTTGCAAAGGTTATAAAAAACTTAGGATATAATGTATGTGCATTAGGGTTTATCGGTAAGGAAAATAGTGATTATATATATAGGAAATTGAATAAATATGGGGTTTGCCACGATTTTATAGAGGTTGATGGAGAAACAAGGACAAATATTAAAATTGTTGAGAGGGAAGAGGGAATATTTACAGATATAAACCAGTGTGGTTTTAGTGTGGATAGTCTTGATTTAGAGAAGTTGATAAGAAAGCTTAAAAATAGAGTCAACAGAGAGGATGTTGTTGTTCTTTCAGGAAGCTTGCCTAAGGGAATTGAAAGTAATGTATATAAAGTTATTATAGAACAATTAAAACAAAAAGATGTAAAGGTAATACTTGATGCAGAAGGACAAGCACTAAGATATGGAATTGAAGCCAATCCATATTTAATTAAACCCAATATCAATGAACTAAAAACAATTGTAAATTGTAGTGAGGACATAGAAGATATAAAGCAATCAGTTGAAGAATTTGTAAATAAGGGGATTGTAGTTGCAGTATCTATGGGAGAAAATGGAGCATTGCTTTTTTCAAAGGAACAAAGTCTATATTCGAAACCATTAAAGGTAGATGTAAAAAGTACTGTTGGTGCAGGTGATTCAATGGTTGCAGCTTTTGCAATAGGTGTACACGAAAATATGCCATTAGAGGATACATTTAGGTTAGCAATTGCGTCATCTACTGCAAAGGTAACTATGGAAGGTAGCCAAGCACCCAACAGAAAAGAAATACTAAAATATATAGAATTAGTAGAAATACAGAGGAGGTAACAAAAATGGAACTACAAAAAATCCTAGCACCACAAAGAGTACAATTTAATCTAAAATCAAAATCAAAGATGGAGGTAATTGAAGAACTAATAGACATTTTATATAAAGACGGAAAAATAACAGATAAAGAGAAATTTAAAGAGGTGGTGATAAAGAGAGAAGAGGAATTTACTACAGGAATTGGAATGGGAGTTGCAATACCTCACGGAAAATCTGAATATGTTATAGAACCAGCTTTAGTTTTTGGAATATCAAAAGAAGGTATTGATTATGATTCAATGGATGGCAATTTAGCACACATATTCTTTTTAATTGCAGTACCTAATAATGCAAATAATGAACATTTAACAATTTTAAGTATGCTTTCAAGAAAACTTATGTATGAAGATGTTAGGAATAAACTAATTAGTTCAAAAAGTTATGAAGATGTTATAAATGCATTTAAAGAATGATGAGGGGGAAGATATTATGAAACTTTTAGCAGTAACATCCTGTCCAACAGGAATTGCTCATACTTATATGGCTGCTGAAGCACTTAAGATAGCAGCTAAGGAACTTGAGGTTGAAATTAAAATAGAAACAAGAGGTTCGGTAGGAGTTGAAAATGAAATAACTGAAGAAGATGTAAAAGAGGCACATGCTGTTATAATTGCAGCTGATACAAAAATTGATAAATCAAAATTTAATGGGCTTCCAATGATTGAAGTTTCAGTAAAAGATGCTATAAAGGATGCAAAGGGATTAATTCAATCGGCAATGAAGCTTGAAAAGAAAAATACTTATGTTGACAAGGTGTTTGAAGCAAAGCAGGAAGAAAAGAAAAAAATTACAGGAGCATATAAGCATCTAATGACTGGTGTTTCATTTATGATTCCTTTTGTAGTTGCAGGTGGTATATTAATTGCTCTATCCTTTGCCTTTGGTATAAAGGCCTTTGAACAAAAAGGAACACTTGCAGCAGCACTTATGGACATAGGTGGTGGTGGAGCATTCTCACTTATTGTACCTATATTAGCAGGATATATAGCATATTCAATAGCTGATAGACCAGGTCTTGTACCAGGTATGATAGGTGGTGTTCTTTCAAGTAAATTAGGTGCAGGTTTCTTAGGTGGTATTATTGCAGGTTTTGCGGCAGGTTATGTTGTAGAATTTTTAAAGAAAACAATTAAATTACCCAAAACTATGGAAGGTTTAATGCCTGTTTTAGTACTACCATTATTATCAACATTAATTGTTGGACTTGGTATGATATATGTAGTAGGTACTCCAGTTGCTTCTATAAATAAGGCAATGGAGGGCTGGTTGAATAGCTTAAGTGGAGGAAGTGCAATAACTCTTGGAATAGTGTTAGGACTTATGATGGCCTTTGATATGGGTGGTCCAGTAAACAAAGCTGCATACACTTTTGCAGTTGGTACATTAGCAGCAGGACAACCTTCAACTGTTATGGCAGCAGTAATGGCAGCTGGTATGGTACCACCACTTGGAGTATTTTTGGCGACAAGAATAGCAAAAAATAAATTTACAAAGGATGAAATAGAGGCAGGTAAAGCAGCATTTTTCCTTGGAATTTCATTCATAACAGAGGGTGCAATACCATTTGCTGCAGCTGATCCACTTAGAGTTATACCTTCAATTATGGTCGGCTCAGCAGTGACAGGAGCTCTTTCAATGGCATTTAAGTGTACACTTGCTGTACCACATGGAGGAATATTTGTTTTACCAATACCAAATGCAGTAGGTGGATTATTGTTATACGCATTATCTATAGTTATAGGTACTATAGTATCAGGTATAATGATAGCGGCACTTAAGAAGTAAAAATGGGACCAAAAGGTCCCATTTTATTTGCATTCAAAGCTTCCGCAGTCGGTTGCTTCTTTATCCTTTGCAGGATTATGATGATTAACAACTTGAATTGAATTTAGTGTGCAATAGTTTTGAGATCCTGCGTGATGTTTGCAGTCACGTACGGTACAAGAAATATTTTTGTTCATCATAAAATTTTGCCTCCTTTAACAAGGTTTTATCGTAATAATTATCCCTTTAATTACAAGTATATTTTTAGTTAAAAACATATAAAATATTCATTATTTTTTGCTTTTCTTCATATTTTATAATTAAGTGATTATGTGGGGGGAGACGATGAAAAGGAGGTATATTGCACTTTTTATAATTGTACTTATGTGCATTATAGTTGCAGTTGGTGGGACGCTTATTTTTGTAAGAAGTGATAGTGTTTTTAAGAAAAACAAAAATTCAAGTTCTAAGTATTATATTTTTGTTGATATAACTATAAATAGACTTTATTTATATAAAGATAATGAACTTGTGAAAACTTATCCAATAGCTTCAGGTCGTCCAAATACTCCATCGCCTATTGGAGTTTGGAAAATAATAAGCAAGGATACTTGGGGAGAAGGTTTTGGTGGAAGATGGATGGGTTTTAATGTTCCTTGGGGGAAATATGGTATACACGGAACAAAAGAACCCTGGTCAATAGGACACGATGAGTCTGAAGGATGTATAAGGATGTACAATAAGGATGTTAGGGAGTTATATAAAATAGTTCCAATAGGAACAACAGTAAGAATTTATGGAGGACCATATGGCCCCTTTGGAGAAGGGTTTAGAGTATTAAGACCTGGAGATAGAGGAGCTGATGTATATGAAATTCAGAGACTTTTAAAGGAAAAGGGATATTTTAAAGGTTATGTTAATGGAATTTATGGTGAGGATATGAAACAGGCTGTATTTAATTTTCAAAAAAAGAATGGATTAAAGCAGAGCAATGAAATAGGTTATATTTTTTACGAAAAATTAGGAATTAAACTAATGGATTGATGGGCATGCTTTTTTATATGCATGCCTAAATTAATTATTCACATAGGATAATTTTGTATTATAATTAGTATATAAATACTATTAAGGGGTTGGCTGCTATGTTTGATTTAAATAGTATGATTTCAATTATTAAACACGTAACAATCTTAAATGTAATTGACATTTTAATTGTTGCTTATATTTTTTATAAGTTATTTACATTAATTAGAAAAACAAGAGCAGAACAGCTGGTAAAGGGACTTGTGTTTATATTATTAGTTATGAAGGCCAGTGAAATATTAGGATTTATAACTTTACATTGGCTAATTCAAAACACATTAACAGTAGGTTTGATTGCACTTATAATTATATTTCAGCCAGAACTTAGGAAGGCACTTGAGCACCTTGGAAGAAGCAAAATATTAAACAGAAGACTATTTGATAGTGATGAAGAGGTAGAAAAGGTTGTAAATGAAATTGTTATTGCAGCAGATAATATGTCTAAGAATAAGACAGGAGCTTTGATTGTAATTGAACAGGATACAGGTCTTAATGATTACGTAGAAAGCGGAACAGTAATTGATGGTGTTGTTTCATCACAGCTTTTAGAAAATATATTTGTAGAAAATACTCCACTTCACGATGGTGCTGTAATTATTAGAAAAGATAGAATTGTAGCTGCATCCTGTGTTTTACCATTGACTGAACAGTTTGTATCAAAGGAACTTGGTACAAGACATAGGGCTGCAATAGGTATAACAGAAACTTGTGATGCAATAGCAGTTGTTGTTTCAGAGGAAACAGGTATAATTTCAATATCTATTAACGGTAAGCTTGTTAGGGGGTATAATGCAGAAAGATTAAAAAAGGTTTTATATGGTGTATTAAAGAAAAATATAGAAATAGATACAACATTGTTTAAGAGGGTGAAAATATGGCTGTCAAAGATAAACAGCAAATAATGGCAATAACAGCTTCTATTTTTATAGCTTTTATACTTTGGCTTTATGTTATGGGGGAAAAGAATCCAGTTTTAGTTAGAACAATTGAAGATATACCGGTTACTCTCTATAACACAGAAAATATAGCTCGCTCTAATTTGGTTATGTTGCCTGAACAAACCTTTACAATAAACCTTACTATAAAGGGAAGGGCTCTTGATGTCTTTAAGGTGACTAAGGATGACTTTAAGGTAGAGGCTGATATGGGAGGTTATCTAAAGAGGGGAGATAACAACATACCAGTTGAGATAAGAAGAAAGCCCCAAGGTATTGAAGTTGTAAGTGAAGGTATTTTTCCGTATATAAGAGTAAAGCTTGATAATCTTGTTGCAAAAGCCTTTCCTGTTAATATAAATGTAACAGGAATACCTAAACAAGGCTATGATAATTTAGAACCAGTTGTTAAACCATCTGAAATATTAGTAGTTGGACCAGAGGAATATATAAATAAAGTTAATTATGTTGAGGGCCAGGTGGATATAACTGGTGCGTTTTCTGATATCAGTAATTCAATTGTAGTAAAGCCCTATGATAGAGAAAGAAAACAAGTTTTAAATGTAGAAACAGATCCAAGGTATGTAGATGTATTTGTAAGTATAAAATCAGCAAAACAAGTACCTATAAAGGTAGTTACAAAAAATTCACTACCAAAGGGAAAAACGATAAAGTCCATTAATTTAACTGAACCTAATATCTATATTTTAGGCGATTCAAATGTTTTAAATAATATAAAGCAAATAGAAACAAAACCTATAGATTTACAAAATATTTATCAAACTACATCAATACAGGTTGAACTTAATATTCCAAAGGGTGTTTATCTAAAAAATAAAGAAAACAGCATATTAGTGGAATTATCTGTAGAAAATATCATACAAAAGGAGATAAAACTTCCTATAAGCATACAAAATCAAAATGGAGAATATGTTTATAGTCCTGCTTCTGAAGAAGTCAATTTATTAATAAGAGGAAGTGAAAGTCAATTAAACCAAATTGATTTAAATCAGTTTATGGCAGTTTTAGATGTATCTGAATTATCAGAAGGGGAATTTGCACTTCCGATAAAAATAATAAAGCCTGAACAATTTGAAGTAGTAAGTATTGAACCAGAAAAGATAAAGATAAAAATAAACAAAAAATAATGGAGGTATTGTATGACAATAAGAGTTAACAACATAAGGATTTCATTAGATGACAGTATAGATAAGGTTTTAGATATAGCCTGCAAAATGGCAAAGGTTAATAAGAAGGATATTTGGGATTATAAAATATTAAAGGAATCAATAGATGCAAGAAGAAAAAATAAGATAGATTTTGTTTATCAGGTTGAATTTAAATGTAATAATGAATCAAGGGTTGTAGCAAAGGCAAATTCTAAGGATGTTTTATTAGATGATACATATCTTGATGAAAATTTCAACTTCGGAGATGAAAAATTGTTAAAGAGACCAATAATAGTTGGAACAGGACCGGCAGGGCTTTTTGCCGGTCTTATTTTGGCAAAAAACGGTTACAGACCAATTATTTTGGAAAGAGGATCAAGTGTTGAAAAAAGAACTAAAGATATACAAAATTTCTGGAATACAGGAGAATTGAATTTAGATAGTAATGTGCAGTTCGGTGAAGGTGGAGCAGGAACCTTTTCAGATGGAAAACTTACTACAAGAATAAAGGATACAAGAATAACCTATGTTCTTGAAGAGTTTGTAGAGGCTGGAGCTCCACCGGAAATAATGTATTCTGGAAAACCACACATAGGTACAGATATACTTCAGACGGTAGTAAAAAACATAAGAGAGAAAATAAAATCCTTTGGAGGAGAAGTTAAATTTGATTCAAAGGTTACAGATATAATAGTTAAAGACAATAAAATTCAGGGTGTAATAGTTAATAACGAATACGAAATAGATTCGGACGTAGTTATATTTGCAATAGGTCATAGTGCACGAGATACCTATGAAATGCTTCTAAAAAGAGGTGTTGAGTTTGAACAAAAACCCTTTGCAATAGGTGTTAGAATAGAACATCTTCAGAGTATGATTGATGAAAATCAATATGGAAAATTTGCAAAACATCCTAAACTAAAGGCAGCAGATTATAGACTAACCTTTACAAGTAAAACATATGGAAGACCTTGTTATAGTTTTTGTATGTGTCCAGGAGGAACAGTTGTAGCAGCAGCATCAGAGGAAAATAGACTTGTAACAAATGGTATGAGCGAATATAAAAGAGATAAGGACAATGCAAATAGTGCTATAGTTGTCGGAGTAGGCTCTCCTGACTTTGCAAGTTCACATCCCCTTGCTGGAATGGAGTTTCAAAGATATTATGAAGAGTTAGCATATAAAGTAGGTGGAGGAGGGTATATTGCTCCTATTCAACTTGTTGGTGATTTCCTAAAGGATGAGGTTTCTAAGAAACTTGGCAAGGTTAAACCAAGCTATACAAGAGGATATAACTTTGCGAATTTAAGTGATTGTTTGCCTAATTATGTTATAGGTGTTTTAAAAGAGGCACTATATGATTTTGACAAAAAAATAAAAGGATTTGCAAGTTATGATGCAATTTTGACTGGGATTGAAACAAGAACTTCAGCACCTGTAAAAATTATAAGAATGGAAAATTTCGAATCAAGCACAATAAAAGGGCTCTACCCATCAGGTGAAGGGGCAGGATATGCTGGGGGGATAATGTCTGCTGCAGTTGATGGAATAAAAACAGCTGAAAAAATAATGCAAAAATATGCACCAATTGAATAAAAAATGTATACTAATTTGTTAAATATGCATAATAAATTTTAAATATTTTTGTTGCAAATATGGGGTATTATACAGTAAAATAAGAATAGATAAAGTTTTTAGAAAATTATAATATAAATTTCAAATAGGGGTGGAGTTTTTATGAGGGGACTGATTCTTGCAATAAATCCAGGGTCAACATCCACGAAAATTGCAGTATTCCAAAAAGATGTGAAGGTAAAACAAACAAATATCGCTCACGATGCAACAGAACTTGCAAAATATGAAAAAATTGCAGACCAGTTTGATTTTAGAAAAAAACAAATTTTAGAGTATTTAAAAAAAGAGGGTATAAAGATAGAAGATTTTGATTGTATTGTGGGACGTGGTGGACTTTTAAGACCTATGCCATCGGGTACATATAAAGTTACTGATAAAATGATTGAGGATTTAAAGATAGGTTTTCAAGGAGAGCACGCATCTAATTTAGGGGGAATAATTGCAAAGTCTATAGCAAACGAGATAGGAAAGGAAGCATATATTGTTGACCCTGTTGCAGTTGATGAGTTTGAGGATATAGCAAGAATTTCAGGTATACCAGAAATTAAAAGAAGGTCCCTTGTTCATGCTTTAAACATTAAAGCTGTATCAAGAAGGGTAGCAAAGGATTTAGGAAAAAGTTTAGATGACTGCAACTTTATAGTAGCACATTTAGGCGGAGGAATATCTGTTGCACCTTTAAAAAAAGGAAAAATAGTAGATGTTAATAACGCAAATGAAAGTGGGCCCTTTTCACCAGAGAGGTGTGGACAGGTGCCTGTTGGTGATTTAGTTAAGCTTGCTTTTTCGGGTAAATATACTCAAAAAGAATTAAAAAAGAAGATGGTAGGTCAGGCAGGACTTGTGGGGTATTTAGGTACAAATGATGCACGTGTTGTAGAAGAGATGATTAAAAATGGTGACAAAAAGGCAAAACTAATATTTGAGGCTATGTGTTATCAAATAGGAAAAGAAATAGGTGCAGCAAGTACAGTTTTATTTGGAAATGTTGACAAAATAATTTTAACTGGAGGACTTGCATATTCACAAAGACTTGTAGAATACATAACTGATATGGTTAAGTTTATAGCAGATGTTGTAGTAATTCCGGGAGAAGATGAAATGCAGGCCTTAGCAGAAGGTGCCTATAGAGTCCTAATAGGTGAAGAGATGGCTAAAATTTATGAAAAAGAGGTGAAAATATGATAAGAACCTTTGATGAAATTTTAAACAAAGTTAAGTGTGGTGAGAGAAAGAAGATTGCAGTTGCAGTAGCACAAGATGAACCAGTTTTAGAGGCAGTAAGAGATGCAAAGAATATGGGACTTGCAGATGCTGTTTTAGTTGGAGATAAGGAAAAAATTCAAGAGATAGCAAACGCATTAGGAATTAATTTAGACGATTTTGAAGTAATTGATGAGAAGGACAACTCAAAGGCTGCTATGAAGGCAGTTGAACTTGTTTCAACAAAGAAGGCAGATATGTTAATGAAGGGGCTAATAGATACTGCAACCTTTTTAAGAGCAGTTCTTGATAAAGAAAAGGGATTAAGGACAGGAAGAGTATTATCACACGTTGCGGTTTTTGAAGTTCCAGCACTTCAAAGAATTCTACTTGTAACAGATGCTGCAATGAATATAGCACCAGATTTAAATACTAAAAAACAAATACTTGAAAATGCAGTAAAGGTAGCACATGCAATTGGAATTGAAGTTCCAAAGGTTGCACCTGTATGTGCAGTTGAGGTTGTAAACCCAGATATGCAGCCAACCCTTGATGCAGCAGCTCTATCAAAGATGAATGATAGAGGACAAATAAAGGGATGTATAGTTGATGGACCGCTTGCAATAGATAATGCTCTATCAGAGGAGGCGGCAAAGCACAAGGGAATTAAGAGTCCAGTTGCAGGTCAGGCAGATATTATACTTGTTCCAAATATTGAAACAGGTAATGTTATGTACAAGACATTAACATATACTGCAAATGCAAAGAATGGAGGAATTCTTGTTGGGGCAGCAGCACCAGTAATATTAACCTCAAGAGCTGACAGTAATGAAAGTAAGCTTTATTCAATAGCTCTTGCGTGCCTTGTTGCGTGCCTATAAAAAAAGGAGGATGTACTATGTATAGAATGCTAATAATAAACCCAGGTTCTACATCAACTAAAATAGCAGTTTATGATGATTTAAACCCAGTATTTGTAGAAACATTAAGACATTCAGCAGAAGAATTAGCACCCTATGCAACTATATTTGATCAATATGAATTTAGAAAAAATGTTATTATAAAGGCAGTTGAAGAAAAGGGAATAGATTTAGGCACATTAAATGCAGTAGTTGGCCGTGGAGGACTTTTAAAACCAATTGAGGGCGGAACATACTCAGTAAATGAAAATATGCTTGAGGATTTAAAAATAGGTGTACAAGGACAGCACGCTTCAAATTTAGGTGGAGTAATTGCATTTGAAATAGCTAAAAAATATAATATACCTTCCTTTATAGTTGACCCTGTTGTGGTTGATGAAATGCAGGATGTTGCAAGAATATCAGGTATGCCAGAGATTGAAAGAAAGAGCATATTCCACGCATTAAATCAAAAGGCTGTTGCAAAAAGGTATGCAAAGGAAAAGGGTGTAAAATACGAAGATCTAAACCTTATAGTTGCTCATATGGGTGGAGGAATTTCAGTTGGAGCTCATAAAAAAGGAAGAGTTGTTGATGTAAATAATGCACTTGATGGGGAAGGACCCTTCTCACCGGAAAGATCAGGAGGACTTCCAGTAGGAGACCTTGTTAAGATGTGCTTCTCAGGAAAATATACACAAGATGAAATGAAGAAGAAGATTACAGGCAAAGGTGGACTTGTTGCATACCTTGGAACAAATGATGGTAGAGAAGTAAAGAAGATGATGGAGGAGGGCAACAAGGAAGCAGAACTTATATACAAGGCTATGGCCTATCAAGTGGCTAAGGAAATAGGAAGCTGTGCAGCAGTCTTAAAGGGTGAAGTAGATGCTATCATATTAACAGGAGGACTTGCATACGGGGAAGAGTATGTAAGCTGGATAAAGGAAAGAATAAGCTTTATTGCACCAGTTGTGGTATATCCAGGAGAAGATGAAATGCTTGCACTTGCTGAAGGTGGACTTAGAGTGTTAAAAGGAGAAGAAGCAGCTAAGGAATATAAATAGGATGTGATTATATGGAATCAAGAATTAGAATATTTACTGGACATTTTGGAAGTGGCAAAACCGAAATTTCAATAAACTATGCTATAAAACTTAGAAATGAAGGTAAGAAGGTATGTATAGCAGATCTTGATATAGTAAACCCTTACTTTTGTACAAGGGATGAAAAGGATTATCTTGAAAGTTTAGGAATAAGGGTTATAGCGACACCAAAGGAGATGGCAAATGCAGAACTTGGAACAATTCCACTTGAAACATTATCTGTATTTAATGACAAAAGCTATGATGTGGTTCTTGATGTTGGTGGTGATGACCAAGGGGCTGTTGCCCTTGGTCAATATAACAGATACTTTAATATGGAAGACTATGATATGTACTTTGTAATAAATACCACAAGACCATTTACAAAGGATGTTGATGGAATTTTAGAGTATATTAGGGACATTGAAGCCGCATCAAGGCTTAAAGTAAAGTATTTGATTAATAATTCCAACTTATCCTATGAAACAAAAATTGAGGATATACTAAATGGTCAAAATATTGTGGAAGAAGTATCAAATAGGACTAACATACCAATCAAATATACAGTTGTTAGAGAAGATTTAGTAGAAGAAGTAAAGGACAAAATTAAAAACGAGATATTCCCAATCAAGATATTTATGCTCCCTCCTTGGAGAAAATATCTTGATGAATAAATAATTATAAAATAGGAGGTAGACTATGGGAAAGGTAACTTTTAGAGAAGAAAGATGCAAAGGCTGTGGACTTTGTATCGAAGTTTGCCCTGTAAAAATAATTGAATTTGATGAAAAACTAAACACAAAGGGATATCATCCAGCAACTGTAAAGGGAGATAATATGCAAAAGTGTATCGCTTGTGCATCTTGTGCAAGAATATGTCCTGATGTAGTAATAAAGGTTGAAAAATAAAGGGTTTAAGGAGGTAAGCTTAGATGGCTGATAAGGTTTTAATGAAGGGAAATGAAGCGATAGGTGAAGCTGCCATTCACGCAGGATGCCAATGTTTCTTTGGATATCCTATAACACCACAAACAGAAGTTGCAGCTTATATGTCAAGAAGAATGCCAAAGGTAGGAAGAGTTTTCCTACAAGCGGAAAGTGAAGTAGCAGCAATAAATATGGTATATGGTGCTGCAGGTGCAGGAGTTAGAGTAATGACTTCTTCATCAAGCCCAGGTATAAGCTTAAAGGCAGAAGGTATTTCATATATAGCAGGTGCAGAGCTTCCTTGTGTAATAATTAATATAGTTCGTGGAGGTCCAGGACTTGGAGGTATACAACCAGCACAATCAGATTACTTCCAAGCAACTAAGGGTGGTGGACACGGAGACTACAGATTAGTAGTGTTTGCTCCAGCATCAGTTCAGGAAATGGTTGATCTTGTTCAAGATGCCTTTGATGTTGCAGACAAGTATAGAAATCCTGTTATGGTTATGGGAGATGGTATGCTTGGACAAATGATGGAACCAGTTGAATTTAAGGAAAGACCAAAGAAGGAACTCCCAGAGAAGACTTGGGCTGCAAATGGATTAAAGGGAAGAGAAAAGCATAACATAATAAATTCGCTTTTCCTAAAGCCAGAAGAACTTGAAGCACACAACAATAAACTTCAAGAAAAATATAGAGAGATTGAAAAGAATGAAGTTAGATATGAATTATACAATTGTGATGAAGAAATGGATCTTGTTATAGTATCATATGGTACTCTATCAAGAATATGTAAGAATGCGATTAAGATGTTAAAGAAGGAAGGAATAAATGTCGGTTTAATTAGACCAATAACTTTATGGCCATATCCAGTTGAAGCCTTTGATAAGGTTATAGATAAGACTAAGAATGGATTTATTTCAGTTGAAATGAGCTGTGGACAAATGCTTGAGGATGTTCAGCTTGCAGTTAATGGTAGAAAACCAGTTCACTTCTACGGAAGAAGTGGTGGTATGGTTCCAACTCCAGCTGAAATAGCAAACAAGATAAAGGGAATTGTAGGAGGTGCAAAATAATGACAGTAGTATTTGATAGACCAAAGGCATTACTTGATGTGCCAACTCACTATTGTCCTGGATGTACACACGGTGTTATTCATAGATTAGTTGCAGAAGTAATTGATGAGCTTGGAATACTTGACAAGACTATAGGTGTTGCACCTGTTGGATGTTCAGTTCTTGCCTATGATTATTTTGCTTGTGATATGTATGAAGCTGCACACGGAAGAGCACCAGCTGTTGCAACAGGAATAAAAAGAGCAGTACCAGACAGCGTTGTATTTACATACCAAGGAGATGGTGATCTTGCAGCCATAGGTACAGCAGAAATAGTTCACGCTGCAGCAAGAGGTGAAAAAATAACAACAATATTTGTTAATAATGCTATATATGGTATGACTGGTGGACAAATGGCACCTACTACACTTCCAGGTCAAGTAACAGAAACTTCACCATATGGAAGAGATGTAAAGACAGCAGGCTATCCAATTAGGGTATCAGAAATGATTTCAACATTAGATGGTGCAGTATATGTTGAAAGAGTTTCAGTCGATAGCGTTCCAAATATAATAAAGGCTAAGAAAGCAATTAAGAAGGCATTTGAAATACAACTTCAAGGATTAGGATTCTCCCTTGTAGAAGTATTATCAATATGTCCAACAAACTGGGGATTATCACCAAATGAATCAGTTAAATGGTTAAGAGACAATATGATTCCATACTATCCACTTGGAGTTAAGAAGGATGCAACTACAGGGGAGGTGAAGTAATATGGCAAATCAAGAAATTATATTTGCTGGTTTTGGAGGACAAGGAATTCTTTCAATGGGTAAATTCTTGGCATATGCAGGACTTGAAGAAAACTTAAATGTTTCTTGGTTTCCATCATATGGGCCAGAAATGCGTGGAGGTACTTCAAACTGTTCAGTTATACTTTCAGATGAACCAGTAGGTTCACCACTTGTTGTTGATGCAACAACAGTAGTTGTTATGAATAGACCATCACTTGATAAATTCGAAAGTCACGTTGTGAAGGGTGGATTATTAATAATAGACAGTGACCTTGTAAACAGAGAACCAGAAAGAACAGATATAGAAATCATAAAGATACCTGCTCAAAAGATAGCAGAAGAAGTAGGTTCAAAGAAGATTGCTAATATGGTATTACTTGGAGCACTTGTTGAAAAGACTAAGATAGTAAAGATGGAATCACTTCTTAAGGCACTAAAGGAACACGGAAAAGAACAATTCTATGAATTAAATAAAAGGGCTCTTGAAAGAGGAGCAGAGTTTGGAAGATAATAAAAAGGCTGCATTTTGCAGCCTTTTGTATTTTATAAATTAGGTCAAAATCTTGGATATTTATATAATTATTTGGATTGTTTAGAATATTCAAACTTGGTAATATAAAAGTAAGAAAAAAATCAAAGGGGGAATTGAGTGTGAAACGAATTTTAGGTTTAGCTCTAAGTGCTGTAATGATGTTTTCATTGGCATCCTGTTCTAACTCAAAAACACAAACAACAAGTAATACTGATAATGCATCAAAAAAAGTAGTAATTTATTGTCCTCATCCTGTTGAATTCATAAATCCAATCGTTGCTGAATTTGAAAAAAGTACAGGCATTACTGCAGAAGTTGTTACTGCAGGAACAGGGGAACTTTTAAAGAGAATTGAAGCTGAAAAGGATAATCCATTAGGTGATGTGCTATGGGGAGGATCTCTGTCAACAGTAAAACCAAAGAAGGACTTTTTCCAAGAATATAAGAGTAAAAACGAAGATGCAGTATTAGATGACTGCAAGAATACAGAGGGTATGATAACAAGATTTACAATGATTCCAAGCGTTATTATGGTAAATAAGAATTTAATTGGAAATATCAAAATTGAAGGATATCAAGACTTGCTAAATCCTGCTCTAAAGGGGAAGATTGCATTTGCTGACCCATCAAAGTCTTCTTCATCCTTTGAACACCTTGTAAATATGTTATATGCAATGGGACAAGGTGACCCAAATAAGGGATGGGAATATGTTGGACAACTATGTAAGAATTTAGACGGTAAACTTTTAAGTGGTTCATCAGCAGTATATAAAGGAGTAGCTGATGGTGAATATACAGTAGGTTTAACATTTGAAGAGGCAGCAGCAAAATATGTAAAGGATGGAGCACCTGTTGAAATTATATATATGAAGGAAGGTGTCATTGCTAAACCAGACACAGTTCAAATTATTAAAGGTGCTAAGAATTTAGAAAATGCAAAGAAATTCATAGATTTTGTAACAAGCAAGGAAGCCCAAACTTTAATTGCAAATCAGTTATGTAGACGTTCAGTTAGAAAGGATGTTCCTGCAGCATCAGGTCTTAAGGCTTTAAATGAAATGAATCTAATAAAGGATGACGAGGCAACCGTAAATAAGAGCAAACAGGAATGGCTTGATAAGTTTAAAGATATATTCACAAGTAGTAAATAATAAAAATTAAGGCCTGCGACGTTTGTTGTGGGCCTAATTATTAAGGGGGTATAGATGTGAGCGTAGCTATAAAGATTGAAAATGTTGTGAAGAAATATGAAAAGACAACTGTTATACCTAATTTATCTTTAGATATTAAAAATGGTGAGTTCTTTACATTGCTTGGTCCTTCAGGATGTGGTAAGACGACTTTATTAAGAATGATAGCAGGTTTTAATAGCATAGATGGAGGCTATATTAAATTTGATGATGAAGTAATAAATGAAATACCAGCATATAAGAGAAATATAGGTATGGTATTTCAAAACTATGCAATTTTTCCACACTTAACAGTAAAAGAAAATGTTGAGTATGGGCTAAAATTGAGAAAAATACCAAAAGTTGAAAGTGACAGAAGAGTTGAAGAAATGCTAAGGACTGTTAAAATGTATGATTATAAGGATAGACTTCCAGATAGGTTATCTGGCGGTCAACAACAGAGAATTGCTCTTGCACGTGCAATTGTAATTCGCCCTAATGTTCTTCTGATGGATGAACCACTATCTAATTTGGATGCAAAATTAAGAATTGAAATGAGAAGTGTTATTAGAGATATACAAAAGGAGATAGGTATAACAACAGTTTATGTAACTCACGACCAAGAGGAGGCTCTTGCCATTTCTGATAGAATTGCTGTAATGAAGGAAGGAGTAGTTCAGCAGGTTGGTACACCTTGTCAAATATATAAACGTCCAGCTAATACATTTGTTGCAACCTTTATAGGAAGTTCAAACTTAGTTAGGGCAAAAATAAAGTTTGAAAATGATGATAAGTATATTGTATTCAATAGTGAATTTAAAATAAAAATGAATAATTTAAAAAAGAGTGTAAAGGATGGACAAAGTGTTGTTGTATCAATAAGGCCAGAGGAGTTAAAGATTTCTAATAAAGGTCTTAAAGTAAAGATTTTAAAGGGAACTTTCTTTGGAAAGTTTATAAATTATGAATTTAGGTTAAATGATGACATTGTATTTGGGGACAATAAAGTGTGTGAGTTTGTTCAAGACATTTCAGATGTAAATATATTTTTAAAAGAAAATGATGAAGTGTATTTAGAACCAGATTTAAAAAGGATTAATGTTTTTGATGAAGATGGAAGTGTAAATTTAGTAGAGGATGTGATTTTATATGAATAAGAAGATAAAATGGGATTTTTGGAGTATAGTTACTCTATCAATTTTAGTTATTTTTGCTCTGTTTTTGATATATCCTCTAACAACACTTTTCATAGATGCCTTTAAGGAGCCTTTAACATCTAAATTTACATTATCAAACTTTCAAAAGTTTTTTAGTAAAAAGTATTATTATCAAGCATTAATAAACAGCATTGTTTCGGCTACAAGTGTTACATTACTATCAATAATAATAGGTCTTCCAATTGCATATTTGATGACAGCATATAATATAAAGGGTAAAAAATTTCTTGAAATTTTAATAATAATATCTATGCTCTCTCCTCCTTTTATAGGGGCATATTCTTGGGTTTTACTTTGCGGTAGAAGTGGCGTAGTTACTAAATTTTTTAAGCAATATTTTAACTTAAATATTCCTACAATTTATGGGTATACAGGAATATTATTAGTGTTAACATTAAAACTATATCCGTTTATTTATTTATATGCATCTGGTGCTTTAAAGAAGATAGATTCATCCTTAATTGAAGCTGCAGAGAGTTTAGGTTCAAAACCATCAAGAAAATTAGTCTTTGTTATTATTCCTTTAATATTGCCAACACTACTTGCTGGAGGATTACTTGTATTTATGAATGCAATTGCAGATTTTGGTACACCTGTTTTAATAGGAGAAGGATATAATGTAATGCCAACTCTAATTTATTCAGAATTTATAAGTGAAGTTGGCGGACAGGCAAATTTTGCTGCTGCAATGGCAACAGTTATGGTGTTTTTAACCTCAATAATATTTTTAATTCAAAGATATATAATAAATAAAAGGTCCTATGTTATGAGTTCACTTAGGCCGATAAAGACTGGGAAAATGAAGGGTATTGGAAACTATTTAGCACATATATTTATTTATTTTATAGTAATATTATCAATAATACCGCAAATAACAGTAATTTATACTTCGTTTTTAAATACCAAGGGAGCAATGTTCTTACACGAATTTTCTTTAAAGAGTTATAGAACAGTATTTAGTAGATTAGGAAAATCAATTGCAAACACATATGTTTATGGACTGGTAGCAATTGTTGTTATTATTCTTATTGGAATGCTAACAGCCTATATTTCTACACGAAGAAAAAGTACCATTACAACAATAATAGATACAGTCACAATGTTCCCATACATCATTCCTGGTTCAGTTCTTGGAATTACACTTTTACTTGCATTTAATAAAGGGTATATTATTCTAAGTGGTACAGCTACTATTATGATAATTGCTTTTGTAATAAGAAGACTACCCTATACATTAAGGTCGAGTGCGGCAATATTATATCAAATAAGTCCAAGCATTGAGGAGGCTTCAATTAGTCTCGGTTGTTCACCAGTTAAAACCTTCTTTAAAGTTACAGCAAAAATGATGCTTCCAGGAGTCCTATCTGGTGCCATTTTAAGCTGGATTACAGTAATAAATGAATTAAGTGCATCAGTTATATTATATACATCAAATACAAGAACAATGTCTGTAACAATTTATACAGAAGTTGTAAGGGCAAGTTATGGTACAGCAGCAGCACTTTCAACAATATTAACAGCTACAACAATTGTTTCATTACTTATATTCTTTAAGTTAACAGGCAGCAAAAATATTAGCATATAATAGGAGGACGACCTATGGATTTTAAGGGCATATTAGTTGTATCAGATTTAGATGGTACGTTGATGGATTCTAATAAAAATATTTCAAAGAAGAATATAGAGACATTAAGGTATTTTGTTGATAAGGGAGGACTATTCACAGTTGCTACAGGGAGAACAGAGCTAAATATAAGACCCTTCATCAAAGATTTACCAATAAACTGTCCAGCTATCCTATATAATGGTGCAGCAATCTATGATTTTAAAAATGAAAAATTTATAAAGTATGCTTGTTTGGATAATAGTATTTTAGCTTATATAATTAGAGATATTTTATATGAATATAGTGAAATTTGTGTACAGATTTTTACAGTTGGAAAGATGTATATAGTATCAGGTACAAGTTATATTGACCCATATGTTATAAATGAGAAACAACCTTATGAATTAGCAAATGTTTTGGATATTGTACAGGAAAATTGGCTTAAAGTTATTTTAAATGGACAAAATGAAATGCTTAAAAGTATATTAAAAAAAATAGAAGGTATTATACCAAAAAATAAATTGAATTGTATGTTTTCTACCGATAGATATCTTGAAATTTTACCCTTTGGAGTATCAAAGGGAAGTGCATTAAAGGAGTTAATTAAATTAATGGAGATTAATCAAAATAAGGTAGTTGCAATAGGTGATTATTGCAATGACATAGAAATGATAAAAGTGGCATTTCTTGGTGTTGCAACTGAAAATGCTCATAAGGATTTAAAAAAAGCTGCAAAATGCATAACAGTAAGCAATGACAACAATGCTGTTGCTACATTAATAAATGAAGTAATACCAGAGTTTATAAGTCTATAAAAAGAGGCTGTATAGTATTTTTATTTACTATACAGCCTCTTGTCCTCCTGTTTTAAAAATTCGGTAGGAGATATATTTAGATATTTTTTAAATGTGTTAAAGAAATTTTTATAGTCCCCAAACCCGACCAAGTCAGATATTTCATATACTCTGTATTTGCCGGATATTAATAGCTCTATTGATTTTTTAATTCTGTATTGGTTTAAAATGTCCATAAAAGTCTGTGAAGTTATTGCCTTGAACTTTCTACTCAAATAGCTTGGACTAACTCCAAGCATTTCGGATATACCTTCAAGTGATATTTTTTTATTATAGTTATTTTTTATTTCAAGTAAGGCTTGATTTACATAATAGTTATCCTTGCTGTTTATTATATATGAATCAATATCAACAACAGTTTGGTTATTTAATTCTATTTTATTTTTAATACTATTTTTGATTTCCTGTTTAATATTGTTTATTGTTTTGATAAGTTCCTCTTCATCAATAGGTTTTAAAATATACTCAAATACTTTAAGGCTGATTGCTTGTTTTGCATATTCAAATTCTGAATAACTTGTTAAAATAATGCTATAGAATGATGCTTCTTTTGTAGCTCTCTTCAACATTTCAATTCCATCCATTATAGGCATTTTTATGTCTGTTATTACTATATCGGGCTTTTGTTCTTTTATTAAATTTAATCCATCTATTCCATTTGATGCTGTTCCTACAATAGTACAATCCATCGAGAGCCAATCTATGGTCAAAACAAGACCGTTTCTTATAATGTCTTCATCTTCTATTATAACAACCTTAAACATATCAACACTCCTTTTTTAAAATTAAAGGTAATGTTATGGTGACTTCTGTTCCTATATTTTCAATACTATTAATTTCAACTCCATACTTATCTCCATATAAAAGCTGTATTCTTCTATGTACATTATATATACCTAAATGATTGCTATTGTTTTTATTATTTTTTAATATCTTACTTATTTCTTCTAATTTATTTTTGTTAATTCCTGCTCCATTATCTTTTATTTTTGCAATTAAAAAATCGTTATTGTTTTGAATTGATATATCAATATAGAGGATATTATCACCTTTATATCCGTGTTCAATAGAATTTTCAATCATAGGTTGAAATATTAGTTTAGGGATTAAACAAATAGTAAGATGCTTGTCTACTTTTATATTATAGTCAAAATTTTCTTTAAAGCGAGTTTTTATTATATCTAAATATGAAGTTGTATAGTTTAGTTCATCAATTACATTTACTTCAGAGGAACTATTATCAATACTATATCTTAATATTTTTGAAAGGTTTAAAATCATTTTTGTTGCATCCTGAGGATTTGTTTTTATCATATATTTTATTACTTCAAGTGTATTAAAAAGAAAATGAGGATTAAATTGTGATTCTAATTGTTTAATTTCTGATATAATACTATGTTTTGCCTCTTCTTTATTGAGTTCAATTAAATTTTTGATATCATCGAGCATTTTGTTATAGGCATCTGAAATAGTTTTAAATTCAATATTTGTTTTAATATTAAGACGTGTATCAAGGTTGCCGTTTTGAACATTTTCTAATGCCTTTAATATCATATCTAAATCTTTAGTTTTGTTTTTAGAAACCTTTGATGAGGAATACATTAAAAATGCTATTAAAACAATTATGAAAATAACAAGTAAAATACCTATTATTTTAAAAACAGTTATCATATTAGCAAGCGAATTAACTGTGTATATATTAAATTCACTGTTATAAATTTTATTTTGGGTTATAAAATAGTAGCATTTTAAATACTTAATAAAGCCTGAACTATCTTTTATATAATTTTCAAGTTTCCCTTGTTTAGTTATAGGCAATGTATTTGTTGTAAAAAGAACATTTCCATATTTATCTGTTAAAACAGTTATTAATGCATAATCTGAAATATAGTGTTTAATAAGAGAGTCTGCATAAATATCAAAGGTTAAATATCCAAGAACTTTTTCATTTTCTTTTATTGTTGTTCCAAAAGTTATTGTATTTTGAAAATTAGTTGAATCAATGTTACATTCAATTAGTTTATTTTGATGGGAATCGCTTAAACGTGATAAAATTCCAAGATTATATCTATTTTTTTCTGCATACACAGGTATTTTGTTGGTGTTTGACATTATTATATTTTTGTTTTCATCGAATATATAAAAATAGGTTTTTATACCTGTTGAATTTATGTAACTATAGAGCATTTGATATGTTTCCACATTAGGCTTCTTGGTTTTTATATTATTTATAATTAGAGGATTTTTTGAAAATTTATTTAATGCATTTTCATAATCTTTAAAATATAGATTTAGAGAGTTTGATAGATATATATTTTGATTTAAGTTGTATGATGCAGTGTTATTGATAAAAATAAAAATTGATATTAAATATGATAAGAGTGCAAGTACAACAATTGGTAGTATTGTGTATAACATAAATGTTTTTTTTATGTCATATTTGAAGCTGTTTTTATATTGCAAATTGACCACCCCTTAAGATAATTATACCATAACAAAAATAATAATACATAATATTTTATATATTGTTAATTTTTAAAAAAATAAATAGTTGATAGGCAGGAAATCATAATTTTTTGTAGAAGATAATATATAAAAGAATAGGGGGGGTTTTTTTGAATAAAAATTACTACATCAATTACATAGCAAAAAAATTTGAGAGACATTTTGATATAGAATTTGATAAAGATATTTTGAATTATAAATTAGATTTGTTTGCAAAACATTATAGTTTAAATGCAAGGACTCTTTTAACTAAAAATGATATAATAGATAAATTTGAAAATTATGAGTATGTTTTTGTAAAACATTATGAATTTATTGATGAAAATGCTGTTAATGAGTTTATGCATTTTTTAAAAAAAGTATCAGAGGAATATGTAAATCCAACAAAGATACATATGTCAACCTATATAAATGGAATTATTTTATATGATGATATAAAGGATGAAGCTGTAGATATAATAAAAAGGTTTAAACTTTCAAAGACATTTTTATTTGGAATTAGAGGTTGGTTTGACACAAGGCTATTGGCAGTAGGTTTAAATGGACAAGATATTATATGCAATAGGGAGGGTAAAAGGGTTAAAAAGGTGTATCAAATTACACCTTAAAATAAAAAAAGGGGGTTTTTTTATGAGTTCTTTATGGCTTATCTTTATTGGCATCATAGTTTTTCTTGTAGCTTATGTGACCTATGGTGCGTATCTTGCAAAGGAGTGGGGAATTGACCCAAAGAGACCTACACCATCCCACACAAATTTTGACAATGTAGACTATGTTCCAACCAATTCTAAGGTACTTTTAGGACACCACTTTGCTTCGATTGCAGGTGCAGGCCCAATTGCAGGTCCAATTCAAGCAGCAATCTTTGGATGGCTTCCAGTATTTTTATGGATTGTAATAGGAAGTATTTTCTTTGGTGCAGTTCACGATTTTGGTTCACTTCTTGCATCAATAAGACACGGAGGTAAGTCAATAGGTGAAATAATTGAAGTAAATGTAGGTAAAAAGGGAAAGAAACTGTTTAATACATTTGCTTGGCTTACTTTAATACTTGTTGTTGCCGCATTTACAGATATAGTTGCATCAGCCTTTGCATATAATCCAGAGGTTAAAGGATTCCAAGCAGGACCTGCAGCAGGTACAGCTTCAGTATTATTTATATTTTTAGCAATTTTATTTGGTTTTTTAGTTTATAGAAAGGGATATAATTTAGCAGTATCAACAGTTATAGGTGTAATTTTCTTATTCCTTGCTATTTATATTGGATATAAATTCCCATTTATAGCTTTATCAAAAAAGGCGTGGTATGTAGTACTTTTAATATACATCTTCTTAGCATCAACACTTCCAGTATGGCTACTTCTTCAACCAAGGGATTATCTAAATTCATTCCTACTTTATGCAATGTTAATTGGTGGATTTTTAGGAATACTTGTTATGAGACCAAGCCTTCAACTTGAGGCATTTAAGGGATTTACTGTAACTACAAAGGCAGGTGTTCAATATCTATTCCCAATCCTATTTGTTACAGTTGCCTGTGGTGCAATTTCAGGTTTCCACTCACTTGTAAGTTCAGGTACATCTGCAAAGCAAATAGATAAAGAAGATGATGCAAAGCTTGTAGGCTATGGTGCTATGCTAATAGAAGGCTTCCTTGCAATAATTGCACTTATTTCAGTTGCCTATGTTGCAAAGGCAGAGGGTGCACCAGCGGTTATTTTTGCATCAGGTGTTGCAACATTTATGTCCAAGATAGGAATACCTTTTGAAGTTGGTAAAGTATTTATAATACTTGCATTTACAGCATTTGCATTAACAAGCTTAGATACAGCAACAAGACTTGGTAGATACATCTTCCAAGAATATGTAGAAACAGTATTTGGTAAGGAATCAAAATTAAATAATATGTATATTTCAACCCTATTGACAGTTTTATTCTCAGCATTGTTATTAATGTTTGGTTACCAAAAGATATGGCCTATATTCGGGACAGCAAATCAATTACTATCAGCCCTTGCACTTCTTGCTGTAACTGCTTGGCTTGCAAGAAACAATAAGAAGAATATAATGACAATAATTCCAATGATATTTATGTTTGCAGTTACATTGACAGCACTTGTACTTTTAACTATAAACTTCTTTAAAGCTAAAAACTATGTATTATTTGTTATAGCTATTTTACTATTCATATTTGCGATAGAGTTAATAGTTGAGACATACAAGGTTTTAAGTGGTGCAAAGTCTTCAAAGGAGACAGATGTTAAAGCATAAATTACAACAATCTGTGCTATGACTAAAATGTCATAGCACTTTTATTTATTTAAAAAATGTTCACAACTCATCTATATATCCTCTTTAATATTATTTAATTGTATGGTATTATAAGTAAGGTTAGAATTTAATATAGGTTGGGAGGATAAATATGGGAAGAATGTTTGGAACTGATGGAGTAAGAGGTATAGCAAATACTGAACTTACTGCAGAACTTGCATATAAATTAGGAAGAGCAGGTGCTTATGTTTTAACAGAGGGAGCTCATAAGCCTACTATAATAGTTGGTAAGGATACAAGAATATCAGGGGATATGCTTGAGAGTGCACTTGTTGCAGGTATAATGTCAGTAGGTGCACACGCAATTTGTGTTGGTGTTGTTCCAACTCCAGCAGTTGCATATCTTACAAGAAAGCTTGGTGCAGATGCAGGGGTTGTAATTTCAGCGTCCCACAATCCAGTTGAATATAATGGAATAAAGTTCTTTAATAAAGATGGATATAAGCTTCCTGATGAAGTTGAGGATAAAATAGAAGAGATAATAAATAACGGTCTTGTAGATGTACCTTCACCAACAGGAGAGGACTTAGGTGTTAGAGAACATAGAGAAGATGCAGTTGATTTGTACATAGAATTTTTAAAGGAAGTAGTAGGTACAAGATTAGATGGAATGAAGATTGCACTTGATTGTGCAGAAGGAGCATCCTATTATATAGCACCTAAGGTCTTTAAGGAACTTGGAGCTGAAGTTTTTGTAATACACAATAATCCAGATGGAAAAAATATTAATAAAAACTGTGGTTCGACTCATATGAATGAGCTAAAAGATTTTACTGTTAATATGGGATGCGATTTAGGGCTTGCCTTTGATGGGGATGCAGATAGATGTCTTGCTGTTGATGAAAAGGGCAACATAATAAATGGTGATTTTATAATGACAATTATTGCAAGTGAAATGAAAAAGCAAGGAAAACTTGATAAGGATACTCTTGTTGTTACTGTAATGAGCAATATGGGGCTTGATATTGCTTGTAAAAGAGAAGGGATTAATACAGTAAAGACTAAGGTTGGAGATAGATATGTTTTAGAGGAAATGATAAAGGGTGGTTATAAAATAGGAGGAGAACAATCAGGACATATAATATTCCTTGATCACAATACAACAGGAGATGGTTTAATTACTGCACTTAAGGTTGCGGCAACTCTTAAAAATAGTGGTAAGAAGATGTCAGAGCTTGCTTCAATTATGAAGGAGCTACCACAGGTATTAGTAAATGCAAAGGTATCAAATGAAAAGAAATATGCATATACTGAAGATGAGGTTATAGTTGCTGAAATAGAAAAATTAGAAAAGATGTTAGAAGGAAGAGGAAGAGTTTTGATTAGACCATCAGGAACAGAACCACTTGTTAGAGTTATGCTTGAGGGAGAAAATCAAGAAGAAATAGATATGCTGGCAAAGAATTTAGCAAAGCTTATAGAGGATAGAAGTAAATAATTTTTAATAATTTATTAAATAAACAAAAAAACATTTTACTTTTTTAATAAGTTTTGTATAATGTAAGTAAAACTGCCTCTTATGAGGCAGTTTTTGAAATCTTAAAGGGAGGTGAGAAAAACAAAAAATATATAGCTTAAAATATATAAAGCGCCGGGACTTACCGTTGGTAAGTTGACGAGGACAGGGTTTATCGAGCTATCGGCGGATGCCCTGCGGTTGACCACCGAAAGCGGCCAGACAAAACCTAAAAGCAATTTTAGGGACAAAGGGGCCAGGTCAGGTAAAAACAGAATGGAAGGAGACTTAATATGTGTGGAATAGTAGGATATATTGGTAAAAGACAAGCGGCGCCACTCTTAGTAGAGTGTTTATCAAAACTTGAATATAGAGGATATGACTCAGCAGGAGTTGCTATAATAAACGAAAAGGGAATAAATATTGAAAAGTGTAAAGGAAGATTAAAGAATCTTGAAGATAAATTAAATCAAAATCCAATTGAAGGTACAATGGGTATAGGTCATACAAGATGGGCAACTCACGGAGAGCCATCAGATGTAAACTCACACCCACATTACAATAAGGATATGACAATAAGCGTTGTTCACAATGGAATTATTGAAAACTACCTTGAACTTAGAGAATGGCTTCAAACTTTAGGATATGAGTTTAAATCAGAAACTGATACTGAGGTTGTGCCACACCTTATAGACTACTTCTATGAAGGGGATATAGTAAAGGCTGTAATGAAGGCACTTGATAAAATAGAAGGTTCTTACGCACTTGGAGTAGTGTGCAGCCACGAGCCAGATAAGATGGTAGCAGTTAGAAAGGATAGCCCACTTATAGTAGGTCTTGGTGAAGGAGAAAACTTTATAGCTTCAGATATTCCAGCAATACTTGCATATACAAGAGATGTATATTTATTAAACGACAAGGAAATAGTTGTTTTAACTAAAGATAAGGTTGAAATAATGACTAAGGAAGGCCTACCAGTAAATAAGGAAATATTCCACGTTACTTGGGATGCAGAAGCTGCAGAAAAGGGTGGATATGAACACTTTATGATAAAGGAAATCCACGAACAACCTAAGGCAATAAGAGATACTCTAACAAGAAGAATAGTAGCAGATTCTGATGATATAGTTTTAGATGACATAAAGCTTACTGCAGAAGACCTAAAGAATATAGACAAGATTTATATAGTAGCGTGTGGTACAGCATACCACGCAGGTCTTGTTGGAAAGTATGTTATAGAAAAGCTTGCAAGAATTCCTGTTGAAGTTGATATTGCTTCAGAGTTTAGATATAGAGATCCAATCATAAATGAAAGAACACTTATGATGGTAATATCACAATCAGGAGAAACTGCAGATACTTTAGCAGCACTTAGAGAAGCAAAGAATAGAGGAGCAAGAGTAATTGCTATAACTAATGTTGTAGGAAGCTCAGTTGCAAGAGAAGCAGATGATATACTATATACTTGGGCAGGACCAGAAATTGCAGTTGCTTCAACTAAGGCTTATGTTACTCAGCTAATTGCAATTTATATAGTTGCACTATATCTTGCAAGATTAAATGGTAAAATGTCAGTTGAAGAATACAGAGTAATAAGAGATGAGCTTTTAAATCTTCCTGAAAAGGCAGAAGAAGTTTTAAAGAGAAAGGAAGAAATACAAAAGTTTGCTGCAAAGAACTATAACCATAAGGATATATTCTATCTTGGTCGTGGGCTTGATTTCGCAGTAGCACTAGAAGGTGCACTTAAGATAAAGGAAATATCATATATCCACGCTGAGGCGTATGCTGCAGGTGAATTAAAGCACGGACCAATAGCTCTAATTGACAAGGGAGTTCCAGTTATAGCACTTGCAACACAAGAAGATTTATATGATAAGATGGTGAGCAATATTAAGGAAGTTGTTACAAGAGGAGCAAAGGTACTTGGTATTGCATTTGATGGACACGAAGATATTTTAAAGGTAGTAGACCAAGCAGTTTATATACCAAAGACTCTGCCACTACTTGCACCAGTTTTATCAGTAATTCCTCTACAACTTCTATCATACTATGCAGCAGTAGAAAGAGGTTGTGATGTAGATAAACCAAGAAACTTAGCAAAGTCAGTTACAGTTGAATAATAAAAAAGTTCCATCTTGTTAAATCAAGATGGAACTTTTTTGCTTGGAAACAGGGATATTTACTTTTTAAATATCTTATCCACCAATTCCTTATCCATACCAGTATTATTATACCTTGCTTTAATATAAATATTTCTTATTTCATCTAAATTATCCCATAAACCTTTGGCCTTATTATTTATGTCAAGGCTTGTATCAGAGGAGAGTATATCAATCTTATTCTTCTTTAAGCTCTTTAAAAATTTAAAATACTTAAATCTGATATATTCAACCTTATCATCAAGGTTATATTTTTTTTGTTTCTTTTTTACTTCAGTAATCTTTATAGACTCTTTAAGTTCAACAAATTCATCATCAGAATTGCTGCTTATGCTTATTCTTTTTAAAATTGAGACCACAATCCAAATAAATATTAAAAATAATATAGCCTTTATAATAAGGCCTATAATAGGTGAATTTAAAATAGCATCTATTAGAGTATTTTTGTTAGGTGCAAGTTTTATAAACTCATTAGATGAATTCTTAATATTAGGCATATTATCCAAATTAAACCTAATATTTACTTCCCCAAATATTAATGTAAATATCTTAATAAAGGAAAATATAAAAAAGGCCAACACGTAGGCTATGGTTAATGTGACATAATAGTATAAATAAAACAGCATTTTAAAGATAAATCCTCTTATCTGTGGAATTGATAAAATAATTGAGAAAGAAAGTAGAGAGGACATTAATATAGCATTAAATTTATTTATTTTAACATCTCCATCAATTTTAAAAACCCGTAGAATTCTTAAAAGAAGGACAGATGTTACTGTATAAAAAATTAAGAAAATACTACCGTAGAAGGTTATATCCTTAAAGGTCATATAAATAATAATGTGAATAAAAATTGCAGCCCCAATTAATTTATTGGCTGTTTTAAAGTAGTCTTTAAAATAGTAATAGTCAAAAAGGCTTTTTCTATTTCTAAAAAGCCAATATAGCATTATTGTATAGGACAGTATAAATAAAAATGTTTCACTACTTCTATAAAAAATAGCGGGTATAATAAGAAAAAGATATATATAAAAAGAATCTAAATCCATAATTGTAAAAATACTAACTGTTAATAACGTATACAAAAACAGTATATTTACATCTTTTATAGTAAAAATAGAAAACAAAACCAAAAACACAAAGGAGACTCTGTTTAATACATTATTTAATAAAATCAATTTCAATTAAAATCGCCTCCTATTACGTAGGTTTCAATGTTGTTTGAACTTAAAAGCTCAAGATTATCCCTTGAGGCTGCAATTATTATAAGCTTGTTTACTTCTTTTGATATTCGTTCAATATTTAAAATATATTCCTCAAAAACCTTCGGAAGAATTAGGACAAATGAGCTGTAGTTTGAACATATAGGCATTAAATATTCTAAATAATCCTCAAAGGGCATTGATATATTATAATCTGCCATTCCAAGCAATTTTAAAACATTGTACCTGTGGTGTTCAGTAAGTCCATAGTGAATTATTTCATTGTTTGAACTTGTAATCTGTGAATTTATTGATATACCATAGGGAATTTTACTGTCGTGGAGTTTTTCGCATATATCCCTTGCAATGGATATGCAGTCTTCGATTTTCTTAGAGTCAATGCTATAGTAAAAGGGCTTATAGCTTTCTACATTAACAACAATCATAACTGTACTATCTGTAGTGTAATCAAAATTTTTTACCATAAGCTTGTTTAATCTTAAGGAAGTAGGCCAGTGGATGTTTTTTTGAGGTTCAAAGCCTGTGTATTCCCTAAGTCCTACAATCATTGTTGGATCATCTAATATAAACCTTTTAACCGATATATTTCCCATAGTACTTCCATAAGGTATAAGAACCTCCTCAAAATTCAATTTATTAGGCAATACAATCACAGATTTATTTATATAAAAGGATATTTCCTTTGTAGAGAGACCTAAAATATCTCCAACCTGCAGATACGCATTATTTATTACATAAAGTCCTCGTCTTTTAAAAAGGACAGTATATTCCCTAACCTTTCTTTGATAGGGCATAAGTACTGTTTGAAAGCTGAAATACATTTCATTTGTTATTTTATTTTTTTTATTTTTAAAATACATACCCTTTGGCACTTCTAAAAAAGCTTCAAGGAAGGTTATGGGTAGTTTTTTTCTATTTTCTAATTGAAAAACTAATTTAACTTCTTCACCAAACTCAATAACTTCCATTGAAGGGTATATATTATAGAATAAATTCCGATAAATTATTTTTTGCATAATATTGTTTAGAAAGAAAAAGAGGATTAATAAAAACAAAAGTACATAAAGCATATGAGTTCCTCCTAAATTTCCTCAAGTGGAACTTTAATATTATCTAAACATTTTAAAACAAACGAATACATTGACTTAGATTTTGTTTTAGTTATTATTCTATGGTTTAGAACATAGGGAGCAAGGAACTTTACATCCTCAGGAATAATAAAATTCCTTCCATTTATTGCAGCATAGGCTTGAGATGCTTTAAAAAGGCTCAAGGTTGCACGGGGACTTGCACCAAGTATAACTTCTTCAGAATTTCTAATAAACTCAATTAAATCAAGTATGTAGTCTAAAACTTCATCGGATGCCTTTACATATTTAAAATTTCTTTGAACATACTCTATTTCATCCTTAGTAACAACTTGCTTTAATTCCTCAAGAGGATTTTCTTCTTTGTATCTTTTTATTATATCCTTTTCCTCCTCTTTAGTTGGATATCCTAATGAAATTCTCATTAAAAACCTATCAAGCTGTGCCTCAGGCAGAGGAAATGTCCCAAAGGATTCAATAGGATTTTGAGTTGCAAGAACCATAAAGGGCTTCTCAAGAATATATGTAATACCATCAACTGAAACCTGCTTTTCTTCCATAGCCTCAAGAAGACTTGACTGTGTACGAGGTGTAGCCCTATTTATTTCATCTGATAGAAGTATGTTTGTAAAGATAGGGCCCCTTTTAAATTCAAATTCCATAGATTTTTGGTTATAATAATTTATACCAGTTAAATCAGAGGGCATAAGGTCTGGAGTAAATTGAATTCTTTTAAAATTAAGTCCTAAGCTTCTTGAGAAGGCCTTAACTAAAGTTGTTTTTCCAAGACCAGGGACATCCTCCAAAAGTATATGCCCACCACATATAAGGGAAACCGTCAAAAGGTCAACTATTTCCTCCTTGCCAACTATAACTTTACATACATTTTCCTTTATTCTATTAGAAAAATTAACAAATTCCTTCATTTGTTACCACTCCCTTCAGTAATATAATAACATATACATATAAATCATATCCACATTATTTAATTAATTTATTAATGGAGTGGGGAGATGAAAAAAGTAGTGGATTAGAAACAGCTTACTTCTATTAAGATAACAGTAACTTTCAATAAAAAATAAATTATATGAATAATAGAATATTTATAATAAATTACCAAAATAGGTATTGACTATCACCTTAGGGTTTAGTTTATGATATATTACAAGAGGTGATGGTTATGTATATAAAGGAAGTTTGTAAAGAATGTAAATTAACTAAAAAAGCAATTGAGTATTATGAACAACAAGGGTTGATTTCTCCAGCAATAGAGGATAATGGATATAGAAACTATACAGAAGATGACGTGTTTATTTTAAAAGAAATAGGGGTTTTAAGGAAGATAGGTTTTAGTGTTAGAGATATTAAAGATATACTTGGTAGTACCAACAAAACTGCCACTTTGGAAAAATGTAGATATAAAATGGAGTTAGAAATTGAAAAGTCTTTGGCTAAGAAAAAATGTTTAGAAGATCTAATAAGGGATTATGATATAAATCAAGCTATGAAGTATATTGAAGAAAATATCGAAAAAAATTTTACAATTAGAGAAAAGTTGTTACAATCATTTCCAGGAAGTTTTGGATTGTATTTAAGTATACACTTTGGACCATTTTTAAATGAGAAGATTGATACTCCTGAAAAGGAAGAAGCATATAAAAAAATTATTGAATATTTAGATACAGTTATAAATTTAGATTTCCCAACTGAACTGGAGGAGTTTCTAATTCAGGGACTTCAAGAGATGAAGGAAGAAGATATGGAAAGGATAAATAAAACAATAATGGATTTGGTAGAAAATACAGATGAATATTTAGAAAGGAATAAAGAAGATATAGTTAAATATTTAGAAATTAGGAATACAGATGAATATAAAAATTCTTTAGGATATAAGATGCAGAAATTGTTGTTGGAGTTTCAGCAGCAGAGTGGTTATTACGATATATTTATAGAAAATCTTAAAATATTAAGTGATTCCTATAGAGAGTATTTTGAAAAATTACAAGTTGCAAATGAAAAGTTTTTAAAAAATTATAACATTCAGGTTGAAAACTATTATAAGTAATAAGGCTGACAAATATTAATTTCAGGTAATAGTTACCTAAAATTAAGGCTTTTTTTATATATAAGTAGGTTGTCTATTTTTGAAATAGACTATATTTAAATCAGCTCTGTTTGCAAGGTCTATTGCTATATCAAAATTTGCACCTATTGAGTTGATATTATGGGCATCAGAACCAATAGTAACATATTTCCCTCCAAGCTCTTTAAACCTTTTTAATATATCGAGCATATTAAGTGAAGTTATTTTATTCTCAAGTCTTCTTGTATTAATTTCTACAGCCTTTTCACGCTGTGCAATAATTTTTAAAATCTCATCTATTATTTCTTTAAAATCGTTATAATATAGTTCAGTATCCTGATATTTTGCATACCTTGTTACATAGTTTATATGACCTAAACTGTCAATGAAGTCACATTCCTTAATGCACCTATACATAAAATTAAGATAATGAAGATATGATTCTTTTTTTTCTCTATCTTCATAAAAACCTGGTTGGAAAATATCTATTCCATCAACAACGTGGATTGAGCCTATTACATAATCAAAGGGATATTTTTTAATTAATTCTTTATTTTCATAAATGCAATCATCTCTAAGTCCAAGCTCTATTCCTATTAAAAATTCTTTAGAACGATATTTTTCATATTCATTAAAATACTCTTCACAATTAAATATAAAACTGCCTTCAATAGGATAATTAATATCCATATGGTCTGTTACAATAAGTCCAATTTCTTTTTCCTTTGCTTTTTTTATTGCATCTTCAATTTGCATTTTAGAATCTGTTGAAAAGGTTGAATGTATATGACAATCAAATATCATTTTTCTTACCCCCTAAAAAATACTACAAACAATATAATTATATCACATTTGTAGTCTTATAAAGATAAAAATAAATTTTATTAAAAGATTAAAAAGATGAGGAGACATAATTTTAATCCAGGCTGTTGAAAAAGTTATGTATTAATTAGCCCCATGAAGGATTTCTTGGGCATCGGTTCATTTNGCNAANCAATTCTAAGCTTTTCTTTGTTTGAAAAAGTCCTACCCTCGCGATGCCATCGTCCTGATGGCCGCTCGGCTCGGCACGTCCTGTGCCGAATTACGGACTTTTTCAAAGCCGAAAAGCAAGAATTGCTAAAGCTCATGAAAGAGCCTATTGAAATCCTTTCATGGGGCTTTTTCAGATTTTATCTAACAATTAGGTTTGTCAATAATTTGGATGAGGATACATAATCCTCATCTTTATCTTAAATTTTGCTTTATTAAATTTATAATGTATTCTCTATCCTTTAAATTATTTTCAAAGTCAAGATTGTCCACATTTATTTTAAGAATAGGTGAAATAGAGTATTGTTCAAAATAATCCTGATAGTGCTTATTTAGTCTTTCCCAATAAGCTCGTTCAACAACTTTTTCGTATTCTCTACCTCTTTGGTATATTCTTCTAATGGCCTCATCTACTGAAACCTCTAAATAAACCATAAGCTTTGGAGGATGACAATGTTCAATCATATTTTCAAATAATTCTATGTATAAGTCGAACTCTTCCCTTGACATCTCTCCGCTTTCCATAAGCATTTTTGCAAATATAACATCTCCATAAATACTTCTATCCATAACTGCATTTTCAATAAGGCTTGCTTCCTTTATATGTTTAAATCTTTTATTTAAAAAGAAAATTTGAAGTGGAAAACTATATCTATGTCTATCATAGTAAAATTTTTCAAGAATAGGATTGTTATATACTGGTTCTTCAAAGGGAACAAATCCTTCATTTTTTAATATATTCATCAAGGTAGTTTTTCCCGCACCTACAACTCCATCAATTACTAACATATTCCAAAATCCTCCTTTGTCTATCTTGCTGAGGGCTTGTTGATAAAACATAATATTCTCCCCTTTAAATTTAGTCAGTCTTTAATAGTATAATTTAAATATAGTATCAATTTCAAGGGGCAGAATTTTACAAAAAATTAAGGGGCATTTGCCCCTTACATAAATACTGTAATTTTATGTTCATTCTTATCGTCAAGCAAAGGAATGTAGCTAAATTCTAAGACCTTACCATCAAGTTCAATTTTGTCAATACCTGAACATTTTCCATTATTATTTACAACTTTTATATTATAGGTAGTATCGTTGTAGGTGTAGGATATTTCATATTCTTTCCAGGATTTTGGGATGCAAGGATTTATTACAATTCTATCTTGGAGTTTATTAAAACCTAATATACCCTCAAGGCCTACTTTATACATCCAGCCAGAAGAACCAGTATACCAAGTCCAACCACCACGACCTATGTGGGGTTCAACTGCATATACATCTGCCGCCATAACATAGGGTTCTACTTTATATTTTGAACATTCAAGTTGTGTAGTTGTGTGGTTTATTGGATTGATCATATCAAACAGTTTAAATGCTTTATCACCTAAACCTAATTTTGTGTAGGCAAGTATAACCCAAGTTGCAGCGTGGGTATATTGGCCTCCATTTTCACGAACACCAGGTACATAGCCTTTAATGTATCCTGGGTTTAAATCACTTTTATCAAAGGCTGGTGTAAAGAGTTTAATTATAGCGTCATCGTAGGAAACAAGGTATTTTTCAACTGCATCCATTGCTTTAAGGGCTCTTTCTCTATCTCCAGCATTTGATATCAAAGCCCAAGATTGAGCAAGGGAATCAATCTTGCATTCTTGGTTAATGCTTGAGCCAAGAGGAGTTCCATCATCAAAATATGCACGCCTATACCATTCTCCATCCCAAGCATTTTCTTCGATGCTATTTAATATCTTTTGCATATGTTCTTTATATTTTGCAGCTCTATCATTATCATTTAGCTTTTCGCAAATAGGTATAAACCTATTTAGTATGTCAATTAAAAACCATCCGAGCCATACGCTCTCACCTTTTCCTTTGTTTCCTACGGTATTCATTCCGTCATTCCAGTCGCCACATCCCATAAGAGGTATTCCGTGTTCACCATATCTTAGACCGCGTTCTATTGCCTTTATGCAATGTTCATAAACACTTCCTCTTATTTGTGATGTTCTTGGTATACCGTATCTCTCGTCAGTCTTTTCATCAAGTGGTTCATCCTCTAAATAGTTAACTTCGATATTTAAAATGTCATAATCTCCTGTTTTGTAGATGTATTCAGCTGTAACGTAAGGTAACCATAACAAATCATCTGAGAATTTGGTTCTTATTCCTTTGTCGTGACTTCCAGGATGCCACCAGTGTTGAACGTCTCCCTCTACAAATTGATGTGCACAGTGGAGTAGAATTTGTGTTTTAGCTATTTCAGGCTTAAGATTTATAAAGCTTAAGACGTCCTGTAGTTGGTCTCTAAATCCATATGCACCACCAGACTGATAGAAGGCTGATCTTGCCCATATTCTGCAACATAAAGTTTGATATAACAACCAAGTATTCATTAGTATGTTAAATGGTTTGCTTGGTGTTGTAACCCTAATGGTGTTTAGTAATTTATTCCACATAGATATTACTTCGTTGAGCTTTTGCCTACACATACCAACATCTTTGTACCTATCAATAATGTTACTCAAATCTTCAAAGTTTAGGCAATTACCTAAAAATAGGGATATTTCTTTTTCTTCATTTTGTTCTATCTCTAATTTAAGTTGAACTACTGAACAAGGATTAAAACCGGCACCTGTAGTGTTACTTAAGGTTTCGTAGTTTAGCCCATCAGGGCAATCAAGTTTATTTTCGTCATTAAGAAATTCATTTAAATTACCAGTATAGCTAACTATTTTTTCAGAGGATGAAACAAACATTAACCTGTTTGGAAAATCTGTGTTGTAGCTGTTCTTAAATATAAATGAGTTAAGGTCTTTATTAAATTGACTAACGATAAATTGATTGGTTAAATAATGGGTTACTCCCATAACAGGTCTTACGTAATAGAATATAGATAGTTTTCGTTTTGCATTACTAATATTTTTTAAATTAAGTAGAGATATCTTTAACATATCATCCTTTGGAACAAAACAGTTTAGTTCACCAATTAACCCATTATGATGATGTTTATACCTAACATACCCTGTGCCATATGTTATAACATATTCAGTTTGATGCCTTATAGGTTTTGGAGTCACTGTGAAGTAATCTCCAGTATCATCATCGCGTATAAATATAGTTTCGTATATTGGATCAATAATAGGGTCATTACTCCAGGGAGTTAATTTGTTTTCACGGCTGTTTTCAGCGAAGATGTATCCGCCGCCAGATTCAGTTGAAATAAACCCGAATCTATTATTTGCCACAACGTTTATCCAAGGCATAGGGGTGTAGGTATTGTCGTTTAATTTAATTACATATTCGCGACCATCTGTATTAAACCCACCATATCCGTTGAATATTTGTAGTGGTTCATTGTAAATAGGTAGTTCCTTAAACTCATAAACCCTATTTACTTTATTAAGCTTTACTAAATTTAAAGGAGTTTCTTCTAGACTTAGTTGCTTGTGTATATTACCAAAATCTGCATCTATACATATTCTTGCAACTGAATAAAATAGGTCTATGTCTTCCTTTGGCATTGAATTTATGCTTCTTATAAATATTCCTCCGAATTTATCAAGTTGATCTAAATTGTTGTTGTATCTTATTAAATCCCTTATTTGAGATTGTAAAGGTTGTAAATATCCACCTTCCTCTTTAACTAAAATTACAAGGTCGGTTAGAAGACCTCTAACTCTAAAGTATTCGTGGCATTTTACTAATGTCTCAATTATGTCAATATAGTCAGCTTTACTTATCTTAACAAGCATTATAGGTAAATCTCCAGATATTCCATATGCCCAAAGTGAAGATTGACCCTTTTGATTGTTCTTAATATGTTCTTCATACCTTCTTCTTATTTCTGTTACAAAAAGTATGTGATTCAATATTTCTGAAAAAATTTCCTTTTCATTTAATGTTAGGGATAAATATTTATCCTCCATTTGTGCCCTGAGGTATGCAGAACTAAAGCTTCTGTCAATGTTATAAAATTCGGAGTACTTTTTACATAATTCAATGCAATGTTCTTTGTTGTCTGCAATTCCTGTTATATATGCAAGTGTTACAGAAGAATTTGGTTTTAATATAATTCTCTTTCTAATGCTAAATATTGGATCCAATACAGCACCAGTTGTATTAGTAAGAGGCATATTCAATGCTTTAGGATTTAAAAGAGTGTTGCCTCTTCCAATAAATTTAGAGCGGTCAGTTTCGATTTCAATATTTTCAGAGAACTCACCTGTACATAATGTATGGAATGCCCATACTGTCCTTTTACCGTGTTCTCTTGGCCTTCTTGATGCAATAATACTGTTGTATTGTTCTAAAAATTCAGTTCTAATAAATAAATTATTAAAGCTTGGGTGAGCGATATCTGCCATTAAACTTGATAGTGTGATTTCCATATAGCTTGTTACTTCTATTGTTTTTTCATAATTTGATAGATTACTTATTATGATTTTTTCAACTTGGCAGTTATCCTCTGCACTTATACATACTTCCGTAGTAGTTTCAATATCCTTGTCAGTTCTTGAGATTTTTACATTGTCATCGTTAAAAATAACTTCATATTTATCAGGAATTTTTGATGTAGGTTCAATTGCATTTGACCAAATTATATTTTCGTTTACATCCCTTAGGTATACAAACAAACCATATTTTTTGTTTGTTAGGCTATCTCTCCATCTATTTAAGTATATGTCTTTAAATTTTAAAAAGTTGCAGCCGTAGTTGCTAAGCATAGCAGAAAAGTCGCCATTTGTAATTAAGTGGCATTTAGGAATTAGGCTATTTGGCATACCAAGCTTTTTAGTAAAATCTACGTGCATAAATTGTGGTTTTTCAAGAGGTTTTATTTCTTCCTTGATATTTTTGGTAATTATTGTTCTAACAGGTATTTTTTCCTGTAGTAGAAATTCACCTGCAATAACTTTTGGATTAGAATGGAATCTTTCAATTAATATATTTTTGTTTAAATAGTTGTTTATAGATGTAAGTATCATACCTTGGTGATGTGCCATAAAGCTCTGGACTATTCCATAGTTTGAAGTCTTATCTGTTCTATCAGGTGTAAAATCAATTGCTTCATATAATCCATATTTTCCTAATAGATTATATTTTAGCAATTCCTTTATATTTTCTATGGCAACACGAGGTTTAAAGGGTAGAGCAAGAATAGTGGAGTAGGGTGATATAACCATATCTTTAGATAAACCACGTTTTAAACCAAGTGCTGGTACCCCAAAGGCTTTGTATTGAAAATTAAGTAATATGTCAAAACCATAAAATCCCGATTCTGATGTTCCCCAAGGGACTTTTCTATCCCTACCATAATTTATTTGAGCTCTTATTACAGTTTTATATGTTTCATCAATTAAGCTGTTTGTATAATTTTTCATAATTATGGCGGGCATAAAGTATTCAAACATAGTTCCAGTCCAGGAAACAAGACTTAGATATCCATCAATTTCTGTTAAAGACCTTCCAAGTTTAAACCAGTGATTAACAGGAACTTCACGGTTTATTACAGCAAGATAACTTGCTATTCTTGCTTCTGATGCAAGAAGGTCGTAGTAGGAATTAGTTAACCTATTATTATCTGCATCAAATCCTATAGAGAACAGACCACGTTTTTTATCGTATAAAGGAGCAAATTGTGTATTTGTTACAAATTCATTTAGTCTGTTTCTTAAGCGATATAATGAATTTATTAAAGTCTCTACATCTTTCTTACATAGATTTAATTCTTCATCAAGTAATTTAAGTATTTCATATTCAATATTGCTGATAATGTTTTTTAACTGAGATATTTCATAAGATATATCTTTGTACAGCAGAGGTAGTTCTGTTAATTTTGCAGTCTTTATTTTTTCGGTAAGATTTAATAATTTTTTATATTCATCTTTATGATTTAAAAATTCAAGTTTGTTTGTATTTATTAAACTTGGATAAATTTTAGAATACTGCAGGAAGTCCTTTATCGAGTCTGATATATGTTCTTCGTTAATATTGTTATTTAGCTTGTTTAATATGGTAAAGATGTCTAAATCCTTTGAGATGTCATAGTTGCATTCGTAGTAATCCATTATATCTTGAAGTCCGCTAATAAAATCATATGATAAAGGATTTTTATTTAAAAATTCATCAATTGAGGATGATGCAACCATAAGGTATGCAACAAGGTTTCCACTATCTACTGTTGATATATATTTTGGATGAAGTACCTGTAATGTTCTTGTATCGTACCAGTTGTAAAGATGTCCGTTCCATTTATCAAGCTTTTCTAAAGTAGATATTGTTTTATCAAGCATATATGCAAATTTTTTAAGTGATATATATCCAAGGTCTACTGCACTGCACATAGATAGAATTAAAAATCCTATATTTGTTGGGGATGTTCTATGTGCTATTTTAGTTGTAGGTACTTCTTGAATATTATCAACAGGTAAGTAGTTGTTTTCTTCATTAAAAATGTCTTCATAGAATTTCCAGGTTTTCATAGCGATTTTTCTTATAAGTTTAATGTCTTCTTCAGATGCTTGATAAATTGGTTTGATATCAGGTTGACTTATTCTATAGGCAACTATAGGAGAAGACATCCATAGCAATATAAATGGTAGTGCTAAAATGAGGTTATTAATGTTAAAAATTATGCTTAATAATAGTAGTAAACTTAAACCTACTGCAGAAGGTAACATAGTTTTAGTATAACTTTCTAACGTATTTTTAGTGTTTCTTTCTACATCAGCAGCAGTTACCCATTCAAGCAGGTTTTTGTGTGATATATATACCCTATAGATAGTTTTTAAAATAGCATCAAGGGATATATAGGTAACATATGGTAAAAAGATTATTGTTAAAATAGATTGACATAAAATATTTTTAAATCCATAAATAATATTGTTGTTTAATCTTCTATTTATATTCTTGTAGTATTTAAGTTTAATAAAGTCAAATGAGTTAAATAGTACAGGAAGAAATATATCAAATAGTGTAAGAAGAATAAAATAAATTGAATTAACCCCAAATATATATAAAGATAAAATAATAGTCAAACTGTAGTTTATTGGTAGAAGACTTCTTCTTAAATTATCGAATATCTTCCACTTAGATACAGAGTTAATTGGATTTAAAATTCTTTCACCATAGGCATTTTTTATAAACCTATTAAGCCAAAGAATTGTTTGCCAATCTCCTCTTATCCATCTGTGCATTCTTAATACGTATGAATTGTATTTTTGTGGGAAACCATCAATAAGCTCTATATCTGTTGCAAGTCCTACTCTTAAGTAGCTTCCTTCTATAAGGTCGTGGCTTAATAATGTATTATCTGGTATTGCTGTGTCGAGTGTTTCCATAAAAGCATCTACATCATAAATACCCTTTCCAGTAAATATACCCTCTTTAAACAAATCCATATAAACATCAGATATTGCACCACTATAGGTATCTATACCTCCTTCAGAGGCATATATTCGGGTAAATTTAGATTTAATACTGCTCTCTATATCAATCCCCATACGTGGTTGAATTAAGCCATAACCATCAATAACAATTTTTCTTTCGTGATCAACAAAAGCCCTATTAAGTGGATGAGATATTGTCCCAATGAGTTTTTGGGCAGAATTAATTGGTAGTTTTGTATCTGCATCGAGGGTTATTACATATTTTGCATCCATTATTTTTTCAATGTCACCCACTACAACATTAAAGGTTGTATCATTAAATCCCCTAATCAATCTATTAAATTCACATATAGCTCCTCTTTTTCTCTCATATCCCATATACCTATTTTGTGATGAATTAAACACCCTTTTTCTACATAGAAATATAAACTTATTATCTTTATATTTTTCATTTAGATTATTTATCAATTTTATAGCAGTATCGATTATTTCTTTATCTGTTTCTTCAACTTCATTTTCACTGTCTTTTAAATCCCCAAGAAGTACAAAATAGATGTTGTCACTATTATTAGATACATAGGTTATTTCAAGATTATTAATCAACTCCTTAACCCTTTTAACGTTTGGTATAAGTGTTGGAACGATTACTACTGTTTTACATTCGTCTGGAACACCTTCTGTGAAATCAAGCTTTGGCAAAAAACTTGCTTCAACGTTATTTAAAATATATCTGTTTACAATGTTTATAGATAAATTTAATGCTATTGGTAGTGTTATTAAGATTGATATTATTAAATACAAGTTTTCTAAATAAATTGGTGAGTTATTGTAGGCAAATTTAGAGTATAAAATAGCTATTAACATTGATAAAGAGAATATAGGGAGTAGATAAGAGGTTAAACCTATCTTTGTTATTTTGTTATGTATCCCTAATTTATTTAATAGTTCTTCAATACCACTATCTATTAGATAATAACCTATGTGTTTATGTTTAATAGTATCTTTTTCATTTTCACAACATTCAAGAGCAGTTTTGGCAACAAAGGTTTCTGAGAGGTTATATTTTTTAGAAATCTGCATTATTTTTTTTCGATAATAACTTCTTGTTTCAAAATCTTGTTTAGGGTAGAAACCTGATGGGTCCTGCCTTAATATTCTTTCAACATAGGATAATTCTTCAAATAAATCTTCAAAATTTAGAGCTATAACAAATCTTAGACTGCTTATTGCATTTCCAATAGACATCTGTAGTTTTGCTTGTTCTTGATGTTCGTGATGGATAATATCATCGACTGTTATGTCATATTCAAATAGCTTATCGTTAATAACTGTCATTATAGCTTCGTTTGATTTATTTGATTTCTTTAAGTAAATCAAAACTCTTTCCAAAAAGTGATAGTCAATACTTTCCATATTCTCAAGATGATTAGATACTATTTTAACTATTTCTTCATTGTCTAAATTATTAAATTGACTAACCTTATCCCAAGTCTTTTGAATTGTATAAAGTTTAATGCATAAGGAGGATATATATTCTATTAAGGACAGCTTAAACATTGGTTCAAGGCACCAAAGCTCCTGCATAGTAAGTGGTGCAACTCTTTGGTAAGATTCAATAAAGGAGGTTAAATTTTCTTTGTCTAATCGACCATCAGTATGGCTTATCAGTTCATAGCAAACTGCAAATATTCGAGGAAGACCTTTAAATATACTATTTTTTAAGTATAAAAGCTGTTTGAAAAAATTTTTATCTAACTGATGTGTTAATATTTTATATTGTTCTTCAATTATATAATAGTTGTCTAAAATCCATTCTGAAGCAGAACATATAGGAACATTACTGTTAGATTTTTCATAGAAATATTTATATACATCAGTTATGTTTTTGAAGTTATTATTTAATCTTGTTAAAAGTATATCATTGTGGTTTGGAGTTACTTTATGTTCTTTTGCAATATCAGTTGCGTGCCTATTGAGTTCATCTAAGGATAAAATTCCTCCTTTAGTGGATAGTGGTTGAGTTTTGTCAAGATACAAAGCCACACTATCGCTCCTTTCCATTATGGATTTTTGAGCATTCTGTTTAATCTGTTTATTACATCCTCTGCAATATCATCAGCAAATTCTTGATTATAACCTTCAATGTAAATTTTAAGTACTGGTTTATGGTCATCAGGAAGAATTATTGCATAACCTTTATCTGAGATAAGCTTTACCCCTTCGTAAAGTTCCATCTTGTCTTGTTTATTCTGCTCAATTATTTGTCTTATAATTCTTCCTCTATCAGAAAATGCACATTTAATTTCCTGGTGTTTAGTATAGAATTTTGGCAGAGTATCAACTGCTTCACTTAAGGTAATGTTATTTTCAATCAAAAATGCTGTAATATAAGCAGTTGATAAAATAGCATCAAAGTTTAATATATATTGAACATTTAAATATAGATTATCTGTTTTGTTTAGCATTTGATTTAAAATTTCAGCAGTATTTGATTTTACTCTGGTGACTTTAACGTTATATTGATTTGCTATATTATCAACAGCAAATGATGTTGTATATGGAACTATTAAGTCCTTTTCGCCAAATTTAATTGATATTAAATAGGATAATAACTTATAAATATCCTGTTGTAATAAGTCACCTTTTTCATCTATTAGAATAAAGTTTTCACAACTGCTGTTGATTATAGCTCCAAATAAAAAGTTAGACTTAACTTGTTCAGAAAAATATTTTACATATCCATCTAAATTTGAAAATTTGTTTATGTTGTAGTCTACAGATACTTTACATCCGATTGATTCTAATAAAAGCGAAGCAATAAGAGCACCTCTTTCATCTAAGGATGAAATAAGTATTCTTGGTGATTTTGTTCTTATCTTTTCAATTCCTTTGATGTTATTTAAACAATTTTGTATATATAACTCATAAAAGTTCTTTATATTAATAATGCTTCCTATATTGTATGCACTACATCTTTGAAAATCTTCACGAATAAAAATCTGATCTATTTTCTTTTCTGATTTTCTATCTATATTAGCACCATATTCATTTATAAACTGTATGTTTATCAAGTTATCTGTATTTTTAGATGAAATGTAAATTCCAGAACTACCTTTATAAAATCTAACTGCATATCTTAACACATTTAATGGTTCGTGTTCTAAATCTAAAACCCTGTATCCAGAGGAAATAATTCCAGCAACTATAGACTGTTTAATTGCAATCGCTGAACGAGAACCATTTGTACAAATGAGTATTGGTAATTGCTTTTTACAAGTTGAGGCATATGCAGAGCCAATTAAAGATGCAGTTTCTGGTGTTATCTCTATATTGAATTCACCCTCTATACCATTTTCAGTAAATTTTATTCTTTGGGGCTTTGTTCCCCATATTATATTTCTATTTACAATAGATGAAGATGGGATTAATTTCTCGGGCCAAATCTTTACGCCTGGCTTAATTGTTGAATTTTTTTCAACAAGTGTATCCTTCCCTATAACCGTTGCCTCGTATATATGTACTGAGTCCTGTATTTTAGTGAAATCACAAATTATACTTCCTCTACATTCGACGGATTTTCCAATTTTTATATTGTTCCATAATATGGTTCGCTTTAGAGAAGAAAAGGCATCAATATAGCAGTTATTTCCTATTATTGTGTAGGATTCAATTTTGCACCCCTCAGATATATGTGTATTATCACCAATTATACAGGGGGCCTTTAATACAACTCCTTCAGGTATAAATGAATTTTGGCCAACGTATACACCTTCTTTAATTTTTGTATATTTATTGGATGAGAAGTTTTCAATTACATCAAAGTTTGTTTGTCTGTAGGAGTTTATATCCCCAATATCACACCAATATTCGTTAGTTATATAACCATACATAGGCACATTATCCTTTAAGAGCCTTGGGAAAAGATCTTTACTAAAATCAAAATTTTCACCTTTCTTATAATAGTTAAATACTTCGGGTTCAAGTATATAAATGCCTGTATTTACGGTATCACTAAATACTTCGCCCCAAGATGGCTTTTCTAAAAATCTAACTATTCTACCTTCTTCATCTGTTATTACTATTCCATATTCAATGGGGATACTCTGCTTTTTTAATATTAGTGTAGCCTTAGAATTTTTAGATTTATGATATTCAACTGCTTTAGTTAAGTCTATATTGGTATATGCATCACCACTGATTACAATAAATGTTCCATCTAAAAACTTATCTGCGTTTAAAACACTTCCTCCTGTACCAAGAGGAGTTTCTTCTATAAAATATTGAAGATTAACTCCAAATTTTGAGCCATCTTGAAAATAGTCAACAATACTGTCAGGCATATAATATAATGTAGCTGCAATTTCGCTTATATTGTGTTTTTTTAGGAGATTTATAATGTGTTCCATAACGGGTGTATTTGCAATTGGTACCATAGGTTTAGGTATATGACAAGTTAGTGGTCTAAGCCTTGTTCCTTCACCACCAGCCATTATTACAGCTTTCATTAAAGTCACCTCGCAGTTTTTTGTAAAATAATGTCTATATATTAGTTTTTAAATTAAAGGGGTAAATTATTCATTACCCCTTTAATTTAAAAATTATTATCCCCGCTACCATTAGAATGACCCCAATTATTTTAGTATTGTGGAATGGTACTTTTTCAGTTCCAAAAAGTCCGAAAAAGTCTATAGCAGCAGCCGTTATAAGTTGAGCTATTAGTATGGTGGATACTGAATATGTTGGGCTGAGTTCAGAAATTCCTCTCATTACAAAATAAATAATTAGAACTCCAATAACACCACCAAGTAAATACAGCTTATTAACCTGGGTGATTTTTTTAAAATCACCATTACCAACTATAAGTAGAATAACAAGAGTAAAAATAAAACCCGTTATTTGTACTACTATATTTGTTTCCCAAAGACCTATTTTTTCACTACAGCGGGTATTAAATACTCCCTGTATACTCATTAGAAAACCAGCTAAAATTGAAAAAACTATACCAAGTAAAGTGTTTTGCATAATGTCACCTCAAAATATATTATTCCCAAAGATTTGTAATTTATTTATAATAAAAAGGGGTGATGATATGAGAAGTGATTTTGATTTAGTTGATGTATCGATTTTAACGGATAAAATCATATTTGATATTAGGTATGCTACATATAGAAATTTTTTTAAAAGGAGATTTTATATAGATGAAAGATGTTTATTAAGATATGGAACAGCTAAAAAATTAATTAAAGCTAATGAATATCTATTAAAATTAGGTTTTAAACTTAAGGTTTGGGATGCATATAGACCTTTGTCTGTTCAAAGGATAATGTGGGAAGCTGTAAAAAATGAAGACTATATTGCACCACCTTGGAGAGGTTCAATTCACAATAGAGGAGCTGCAGTTGATGTCACTTTGGTGGATATAAATAATAAAGAAGTAGAAATGCCTTCAGATTTTGATGATTTTTCTGAAAGAGCAAGTATAAATTATACTTGAATTCGGCAAGTGATGCCGAAAGGCATTGAAATTAAAGAATTTTTTGTTCAAAAAAATTAAAAGAAATCATCCCTTTTTAGTGTTAAAATATAATTGCAAAACCAAAACACAAAAGGGTGATTTCTATGAATAGTTTACAACAAAATCAAAAAAATTTAAAGAGGAAAATTAGATTTTTAAACATGAAAGCAAAATTTAATGATACCAAAGTTACTTCTGTAGCAACTTTTTCTTATGTGGAATCCTTTAAACAAATAATAGGATTACCAACTATTTTAGAAAAAGGCG